>JAGALG010000165.1 GCA_017848075.1 Oscillospiraceae bacterium
CACATTGCAAGGTGTTTCTTCGTCCAGCACTTCCGGAGGCATCACACGCTCCACGATCTCCACCTCTGCAACCGTACCCAAAAGATTGATCGCTGCCCAGGACACCTGTTCCAGCTGTACCGTCAGCTCATCGGCGATCTCGATCACATCCAGACTCTTTTTCCATACGCCGGGTCGAAGACCCAACTGTTCTGCCAGCTGTATTACTGCCGTGTCACTGACTTGTGCATTTCCCTTCACCCGAATCGTCCAAACAAACTGTTGGGATAAGAGCATCAGAATAAGCAGGAGAATACCGCCTCCGGCAATGCCAAAGCGTTTCCGATAGCGTTTTTGGAGCTGTGGTGCTCCTTTATAGTCGCTTTGTTGCCACTGAAGCTGCACCTTTTCTGCGATTTGCCGCAGCTGAGGTCCATTACTGACCAGCGTTTTCCCGTAAAAAACCTGTTCTTCCCTTCGACCATCCCAGATTGGGATCCGGGCCCGTGCTGCCAGATTCAAAAATCGTTCCAAATATTTCCCACTGATTTGAAATTCCATTGTACCGCGCCAAAAGCGCAAAAAACGAATCAGCATGGCCTTCCTCCTTTTGTCAGAACTGAAAATCCAGTCGATCGATATGTCCGTTCAGGACAATACTGTCATGGGTCATGGTACAAAGCTGCAGCCCTCGCCCCTGAAAACGAAGAATAAAATGGGGAGTATTGATTCGTACTTGCTGATCGGTATATTCCAAAATGCCGCTGCATTCCTCGATAATGACTTCCCGGTTTCCGTTGAACTCCAAATGGACCTCCTGACGGAGAAGATCCTGCAGGAAGTTTTCTCCCCCCTGTTTTTGTTTGCCGGACATAGCGTCCCCCTCCTTTTGATAAAACGATTCCACTGGATTATATGAGATGCTGCTCCCGGATATCCGCTTCTAATTACCATAGAACCTCCATAAAATACAGAGAATCCCATAAAAAGGAGTTTGTGTATGAAAAAAATGGTTTCGTTGAAATTAGGAAAGATATATGATGTGCTTATGCTGCTGTTGTGTATTATTTTTGCAGAACAGCTTCTGTGGAACAGCACTCTTGTGGGAGATTCTATCCGTAATTCTTTGCAGCTATGTGCCGGGACTTTGATCCCTTCTCTTTTCTGTTTTATGGTACTGACTTCTTTTTTATCCGGGACTGGATTGGGTAAGCTGCTTGCCCTCCCTCTGTTGCCTCTGAGCCGTTTACTCTGTCTTCCACCGGAACAAGGCTGTATTCTTCTGATGAGTCTGCTGGGCGGTTATCCTGTTGGAATCAAAGCATTGCGGGACTGCTGGGATCGTAAGGAGATCGACCAGAAACGATTGAAACGAATGGTTTTATTCTGCTGTTGCCCTGCTCCGTCCTTTGTGATCCTTGCAGTGGGAGAACGGCTTCTTGGCAGCCGAAGCTGCGGCTTTCTTCTCTATGGAGCGCAGCTGCTGTCCACTTTCGTAATAGCGGCACTCAGCTTTCTGTTTTCTCCTTCTGCCTCCCGTAAGGAGCTTGGATGTTGGCTGCGCCGTCCTGTGCGCCGCTCCTATAGCAGCTCCATTGTGGAAGCCGTTCAGTTCAGTACACAGGCTTTACTGACCATGTGCGGCTATGTGCTTCTCTTTGGTGTTCTGACAGCGCTGTTTCAGCAGCTTCCTTTGTCAGAGGCCTGCGCCGCCTTTCTGTCTGCCTTTCTGGAGATCACCAATGGTTCTGTTCAATTGGTGCAGATCGATCTGCCGCAGAAGCTTTCTGTTATATCCTTCTTCCTTTCTTTTGGAGGGCTTGCTGTTCTGTTTCAGCTGAAACAAATTCTTGGAGATTGTCCTTGTTCCTTCAGTCGGTTATTGATTGGTCGGTTCCTCCATGGACTTTGCTCCGCCCTTTGTTGTACATTCTTAATCCACTGTTTTCCACAGGCGGCTGCTGTTTTTTCACCTTTCGGGAAGCCGCTGCCGCTTGCCGATGGAACAACACCGATTTTGACTCTTTGTCTCATCGGAATGTGTATTATGTTTTTATCCGCTGTGGAAGATGTTGCATTGAAACAAAATAAATAACAGAAACGGTAGCATTTTCTCTCTTTTTTTGATAGAATAAAATTAGATATACCATAGTGTAAGGAGAGAGAAAATGTTCCGTTCCAAATTATTTGGCAGTCGCATCGAGCCTGCCTGTGAATATTGCAAGCATGGGGAGCCGTCCTCCGATGGACAGATGATCCTCTGCCGCAACAAAGGCATTGTTGCCCCATATTTCTCCTGCAGAAAGTTTAAATACTGCCCACTGAAGCGTGTGCCCAAACGGACCCGTCAGCTTCCGCAGTTTTCCCCAGAGGATTTTATTCTGTAAATCTTCCAATCTATTGAAGGGAGGCAGTTTACATATGAATTGGACAAGAAGATGGATCGCTGGCTCCATGGCTTTCTGCTGTAGCGCAGCGCTGATTCTTCCCACTTGGGCCAGCCAAACACAGCAAGATGCAGAACCCAGCACTGCAGCAGTCGAAGCGACTTATTTTGGCTCCGCGGATTATAACATGCGCGGTCTCTTTGTGGACAGCTTTGATAACCGGGACTACCCCAATGCTCCGGGCTGTACTGCCGCAGTTTTGGGTGGACAGGCTGATGAGATCGTCACCTTTGCAAAAAATAACCGCTTTAACACAATTTTCTATGAAATCAGTCCACAGGCTGATGCCATGTACCGCAGTTCTCAGCTGCCCAGCAGCCGCTATCTGGTTTCCGCTGAGGGTGAAATGATCTTGTCCGATCCTTTGACCTTCCTGACTCAGACCATCGAAATGGAAAATATCCATTTCTGTGCCAGTCTGTCGATGCTGTATGCCGGTGAGGTTGGTGCAAGCTACGCGGAGGATAGCCCCGTTGTGGAACATCCGGACTGGTTCATTACCCGTGGCAGCAGTCTGTATTTTAACCCAGCTCTGCCAGAAGTACGCAGCTTTTGGGTTTCGGTCCTGAAAGAACTGATCGAAAAACATAGTATGGACGGTCTGCTCCTCCATGACCTCAGTGCCTTGGGCGATGCAGCAGATATTCCATCCATCGCTCTTTTGGTAGAAGAATGTATTGCTGCCGTTCAGCAGA
>JAGALG010000166.1 GCA_017848075.1 Oscillospiraceae bacterium
CAAAAAAACGCACCCTTCCTCTCAGCATTACAGAACAGCGCAGCGTACCTATCGGTGAAGAAGAACGCCGACGGCTCATGGAAGAGCTGCTTCGTATTCTAACAAACAAAAACAGGCCCGTTTCCTCCTGAAAGCGGAGGTGACGGGCCTTGTCTATCATTCTCTACGCACGCAAATCCATCGAAAACGAGGTCAGCATCAGCTGCGAAACGCAGCTGGAATATTGCCGCAGCATGCTGCGCCTCCATGAGAAAGAGGAGGAAATCATCTCCATCGTGGACAACGGCTGTTCCGGCGGCAACACCGATCGGGAAGGCTTTCAGCGCATGATGCAGCTGGTGGAAAGCGGCTGTGTCAGCAAGGTCATTGTCTACAAGCTGGATCGCTTCAGCCGCTCCTTCGTGGATTTCGCCAACAGTATGGAGATCTTTCGTCAGCACCAGGTCAAATTTATCTCCTCTCAGGAGGCCTTTGACACCGGCTCTTCCTATGGGGAGATGGTCATGCAGATCCTGATGGTCTTTGCCCAATTTGAGCGCAGCTCCATCATTGACCGCATCACACAGGCTTACGCCCACCGCAGTGATCTGGGCTTTTATATGGGCGGCAACCGCCCCTTCGGCTTTCAGCTGGTTCCTGCTAAGATCCATGGTATTCCCAGCAAAAAGCTGCAGCCCCTCCCTGCTGAGGCGGCAACGGTAAACAGGATTTTCCAGCTCTATGGGCAGGAGACTCTTTCCCTGCGGCAGCTGCAAAAGCTGCTGCAAGCGGAACAGCATGAACGGCTGTGGACGACCTCCAAGCTGTCGGCTCTTTTGAAAAACCCCATTTATGTCCGTGCCGATGCGGATATTTATCACTACTTTGAGCAGCGGGGCGTTTCCATCAAAGGAGAGCTTTCCCGTTTTGACGGGCGCTGTGGCGCTCAGCTGTATGGCCGCAGCAAGCATGACCCTGCCCTGCCCGACTGGTCGGATCTGAAGCTGGTGCTTTTGACTCACGAGGGCATAGTGGATTCGGATATTTGGCTGCTCTGCCAACGGAAGCTGGAACAAAACCGCCGGATCTCCAACAGCTACAGCAATCAAAGCAGCTGGCTGGCAGGAAAAGTTTTCTGCGAAAAATGCGGTCAGCGCATGACTACCATCAAGGGCTCCCCCAATAAAAACGGAACGATCCGCCGCTACTTTCATTGTACGGGCAAGTCCCACAAGCGGATCTGCAGCGGGCCTCAAGTCACGGTTTACGCCGAGGAGCTGGAAAACCTGATGGACTGCTGCATTGTTCAAAAGCTGAGGGAACTGGGACAGGAAACACTTCCTTCCAAGCCACAAAATTTCAAGGCCTTCAATCAACTGAAGTTAAATCTGAAAGCCATTGAACAGGCCGAGGCGCAGCTGACGGATCAGCTGCTCTCCGGCAGTTTTCATCCGGATCTGCTGGCTTTGGCCAATCAAAAGGCCAGTCGACTGAAACAGGAGCGGCAGGCTCTTCTGGAACGAATGGAGGAGCTGCGGCGCAAGGAAAGCGAAGGAGCTGCCACAGCGGACTTGGCTCAAGCCTGGCGGGAGGCTGATTTCAGCCGCAAAAAAGCTGCGGCCCTTCTTCTGCTGCAGCAGATCCTTGTTGGAGAAAACGGCAGTG
>JAGALG010000167.1 GCA_017848075.1 Oscillospiraceae bacterium
CCTCTTTCGGCAGATAGGAGACCGGCAGACAGTTGTTGCCGGTGACAATGGAAATCCGTTTGCCATGGGTAAACACCGCCGCCGAAGCCTTGTTGTTGATGGAGAAATTCAGCTCCGGACAATGCACTCCATGGGTGTACAGCTTTTCTGTAATGCCGCCCATCAGGACGATTTCCTTCAGTTTATGGAAAATTTGCGGATCGATCAGCCACGCCCCGTAAAGATTGGTCATGGAGCCAATCGCCAAAACCGATACCTCTCCCGGATATTTGTTCGCCATATCCACAATGAACTGGGCAGCTTCGCTGCGAGGATCTTCCTCTTTCTCTGCGCCTTTCAAAAGGGGCAGAGAAGATAAATCTACCTCCTTCAGCAGCTGATGGGAAGCCTCATAGACCTGTGCTGCAGTGCCATTTGCAAAAGTACAGGTAAACCCCAACAGTTCCACCTTATCCCGATTTCCCAACACATAAAGGAATGCTAACGCATCATCCATGGGGTACCCTTCAATACCCATCGTATTGTCACAGTCGAAAATAAGCTTTTTCATATTGGTTTCCTCCCACATTTTATCATTTCTATCTTTACTATACCCTATCCCAAAATGCTTGTCTATACCTCTTTCTTATTACAAATTTCGCCTCGATTTTCCACTTTAATAGATATCTTCAATCCTTCTGTTTCTTGGAGAAAATTACTTGATTCTAACTTTCAAATCGAGTAAAATGGAAGCAGTTCCCTTTTTCTAAGTATGGGATAAATACAAACAGAAAGTCGAGGAATTTTTTATGAAAAAATGGCTGGCACTGCTTCTCTCCGCCATGATGGTATTCACCATGCTGCTCAGCGGTTGTGCTTCATCCGGTAATGACATCGATCTGGAATCCGCTTCCTGGGATGAGATCGTAAAAGCCGCAAAAGGCACCACGGTTACCTTCTATGGCTGGGGCGGCGATGAAAACCGTAATAACTGGCTCAACGGTACTGTTGCAGACTATGTAAAAGAAAACTACGACATCACTCTGGAAGTTGTCGGCATGGATATCAACGATATTCTGGCGAAACTCTCCGGTGAAAAACAGGCTGGCATCGATAAGGGCAGCATCGATATGATCTGGATCAACGGTGAAAACTTCTACTCCGCAAAAGACAACGGTCTGCTTTGGGGTCCATTTACCGAGAAACTTCCAAACATGGAAGCCTACATCGATCTGGACGATCCGGAAACTCTCAATGACTTCTGCATGCCAATTGAAGGCTACGAAGCTCCTTACGCAAAAGCACAGATGGTTCTGTTCAATGACAGCGCTGTGACAGAGGAAGCTCCTGCCAATGCGGAAGAATTTATGGAGTACTGTAAAAAATATCAGGGCAAAGTAACTTATCCTGCTCTGCCTGACTTTACCGGTTCCGCCTTTGTCCGTAATATCATTTACGAGATTTGTGGTTGGGAACAGTTCCAGACCATGGAAGCTGATTACGACACCGTAAAAGCCGCCATCGAACCTGCGCTGGAATATCTGCGTCAGCTGAACCCTTACCTGTGGAACGAAGGCAAAACCTTCCCGGAATCCTCCACCACAGTGGATGCCATGTTTGCTGACGGCGAGCTGGTTATGAACATGAGCTACGGTCCTTTCTCCGTTGCTACTGGTATCGCTCAGGGTATCTACACCGATACCACCCGTACCTTTGTTTTCGATAACGGTACAATTGGTAATACCAACTATATGGCAATCGCTTTCGACTCTCCAAATAAAGCCGGTGCTATGGTTGTTATCAATGCGATCATCTCTGCCGAAATGCAGCTGACTCAGTACGCAGAACTGAAAGAACTACCTGTTGTTGCAACAGAAAAACTGAGCGAAGAAGAAAAAGCTGCCTTTGATGCGGTTGATCTGGGTCAGGGCGTTCTGTCTCAGGCTGATCTGCTGGCTCATCGCCTGCCTGAAATGCCAGCAAATCTGGTTCCAATCATTGAAGAGATCTGGCTGAACGAAGTGGTTGGCAAATAACCCGACATGAAGTACAATAAAAACGGTGCAGGTTGCTGCACCGTTTTTCTCTATCTCTTTTGACAGCATGGAGGTCCCATGAAAAAACGATCCAACACAGCTTACTTGCTGCTTCTGCCCTTCTTCATAATTATGGCACTGGTTTTAATATCCATTTGGAATGTTGCGGTACAGAGTTTCGGTTATATCCCGACCTTTGGGCTGACAGAATTGACACTGGATTACTACCTTTCTGTCTTTCAACAGGAGGAATTTCTTTCTTCCTTTTGGGTCAGCCTGCGTATCGCTCTGTTTTCTGCCACCTTCGCTGCTATCTTTGGAGTACTGCTTTGCTACGCACTGATCAAGCTGAACCACAACCGCGGCCGGATCCTTTATATGGTTCGGCTGCCTATTTTAATGCCGCATGCGGTGGTAGCCGTCTTTGTCATCAACATTTTTTCTCAAACCGGTCTACTAGCCCGTATTGCTTATGCACTGGGCTTGCTGTCGGATTACAATCAATTTCCTCA
>JAGALG010000168.1 GCA_017848075.1 Oscillospiraceae bacterium
AAATAAATAACGATGGCTCTGTAACAGAAGGAAAGCGTGTGCAGCTGATCAGCTGGCCGATGGAACTTCGCATCGGAGGTCTCTATTTTCTCCGTCGTGGGAAGTGTTACCGAGTCGTTGGAGTTGTAGAGCCCGGTATTTGACCGGGCGACACGGGCAGGAAGTGTTTTCGGTAAACACACCCGCAGGCACAGCGGGAGATTGCCGGTTCGAATCCGGCTCAGCCCTCCACCAGCGTATTGTAGGGACGCTGGCTCCTCTGATTATATAAGCCGCAGCCTGTAAGAAGCGGCTCATCCCACCCGGTGGGATGCTCCGTGCTGGAAAGCCGGCAGGGCGATACGGAAGGTTCGCGTAATGGTAGCGCAGCGGTCCCGAAAACCGCCGCGGGTAACCGCTTGCGGGTTCGAGCCCCGCACCTTCCGCCAACGGCGGGCAGGATCGCCGTGGAAACCTCCTAAAGTCTTTAGCTGACAGCCGGGAAAGACCGGCGGTGCCGGGTATCGATGCCCCGGCACACATGGGGCAGTAGCTCAGTTGGAAGAGCACGGGTCTTCCACACCCGGGGTCGCCGGTTCGAGGCCGGTTTGCCTCTCCAGCCCGAAAGGGCCAATATCTCATATGTCACAAAGAAAGGAGGGCGGCGTTGTACACATACATTCTACGTGCCGTGGCATATCTGGAATTTGTCGTGTTCTTCGGCCAGTGGCCGGAGAGACCTGATTTCAAAAGCGGAACACAGGCTCTTTGCAATCTCCGGTATCTTGGCAGGAAACGGCTGATCCCGTGGTACACCAGTGGCTTCCAGTAGCAAAACCACTGTACACGGCTCCACATCTCAATATCCATATTACGAAACATTCAACCATTATATATTTTGCAACAAATTTCCGGGTGGAATTCCCGGGAGAAATTTTGAGGAAAGGATAAAATCCTCGCTGGTAGATAAATCAACCCGGCCGCTGGCCGGCCGGGTTTTTACGGAGCAGTAAGCATAGCTGGTACTGCGGCGGTTTGCTAAACCGCTCCACGATCCGTCGTGGCGCCGGTTCGAGTCCGGCCTGTTCCGCCAGCCCGTGAGGGCAGTGTTCTTCTTTCTACCCCGATAAGCTGCGCCCATAAGAAGCAGCTCGTCCCACCCGGTGGGATGCTCCGCGCTGGGAAGCCGGCAGGGCAATATGGTTCCGTAGCTCAGATGGCAGAGCGCAGGCTGACACACCTGTATGTCCCCGGTTCGAATCCGGGCGGAGCCACGATAAAGGAATGTGCCGGCGGTAGCTATCTGGCCGCCGGCGGGAGCGGACCGCAGCGGCGGTGTAGCAGACAGCCAACGGTGGGGTGGCTGAGATAAAAAACAATGGTGCATCCCAAACGGTGCACCATTTATTCAACAGGATATCAGCCCCGCGGGGCTCGGTAAATATAACATGAAGGAGAAACAGATATGAGTAACGCAAATGTAGCAGTTAGATTGTGGGTCGGTGAGCAGGCCGAGAAGGACAGAGAGGTCGAAACCATGGTAAACCAGGCAGTGGCAGCCCGCCGGGCCTCCGGTGAGGTCGTGCAGATTTACCGTGATGTACCCGAAGAGAAGCCGGTATTTGAGACCCGTTGGGACAACCTCCGCCGGATTGGTTCGGTTGGTGTTCGGGTACTGATTGGCCTGATGTTCATCGGCGCCATCGTCCGGGGCCTGATCAATCCCATCCTCGGCGGCATCCTGGCCGCGGCATGCATCCCCTGGGCGCTGTACCGCCTGCGGAGGTGATCGGATGGCGAATCCATCTGTCCCGGATTCGGAAGAGGAGCAGCTGCTCCGGAAGGTCGGCATTGATCCTCGGAGTGTAATGGTGGAGCTTCATTCGGATCGGATGCTCGTACTGCTCCATTTGAAAACCCACATCAAAATATTTCTGGATTTATCGTGATATGAAGACGCAAAGAAAGAAAAAAGGGCGATGCCCCCACCGACCAAAGTTTGGGCATCGCGCGATTCACAATTCCAGCCGCATGGAGCCGTGTGGCTATTATAGCACACGGCCCCATTTTCGGCAAGTAGAAAATGGAGGTACTTATGATTTCTATGGATAACTGGGCCACTCAGGCCGTCAATAAACTGTCCCAGGAAAAGAAAGCCGTGGCGGGCAATAAGGAGAAGGCCATGGCAGAGGCTGTATACAGGGCCATCGAGGATTTTTGCCTGCAGGATGAAGAATTTGCACAGGCTGTTGTGCAGGGAGGCTCCTTTGTAGATTGTATGAAGAAGGTTGCCTCCGGTGTGGGCAACTCTATTTCCGATTTGGACGCTTATAAGAAGGCGGTACAATTCTATTTTCCTGGGGCGGAGGTCAAGATGCAGTTGACCATTGATCTGATTGGAAAAGCGGCCGGTGAAACCAAGAACCAGGCTCAGCCCGATCCTGTGGCGGCGCAGCCTGCCATGATTCTCGATCTGGCAGATTTCTTCGGGTGAGGCGAGGCTATGAGAGTTGATCAAACCATCAAGTATATGGCCTGGCCGGAACCATATAAAGGCGATAAGCAGGATTTTCGGATTACACTTTCCTGGCCTGTTATCAATCATGAAAAGCTGCTTGTAGCGACCATACAGAAAAATGAAAAGAAAAGACAATGGCACGAGCCCACACCGGACTTTCGGCTAATCTGCTCTAAAGAAAAGAATGCGGCCGCGATCCTCTATCAGGGTGAGCGTATCAGCAAACGAAAAGGGCTGGATATGGCGCTCTGGGGAATTGGCTGTGTTTCTGTCACAAGCTGCTATCCAAAGATCTCCCGGGAGGATGAGAAAGCGCTGGCTGAATGGCTGGGGCTCAAACCGAAGCAAACAAGAAACCATTGTATCCCTGAGTTGTCAGAGTGGACAGCCGGGGCAATTGCTGCAGAAACACAGCGGGAACGGGATGCCCGGGGCGAGCTTCGGGACGAAGATGTTTTGCTCTGTCCCGAAGCATTACCGGATGGGCTGGTTGAATATATTCGCCGAAGCGTTCTGCCTAATGACGATGTTTTAATTTATAAAAAGGGAAATGTCCGTGGTACTTGTTTTCAGTGCCGCCAAAATGTTCGTGCTACTGGCGGTCAGAGGTTCCGTCAGGGTGAATTTGCAACCTGTCCGAACTGCGGCAGACGGGGAATAGCCTACCTGGATGGTAGCGACCGCTTTAAAGTGGACTATGTGGAAGATATCGTCACGATCCAGAAGGGGACAGATGGGAAAACGGTATTTCTTCGGCAGTGGCATCTCCTCCGGGATAAAACAGCGCAGTGGAATGATATCCCGGCGCAGCTGGAAGAAATCTGCCGCTATGCTATCCGTGGAAACCGGGTGGCAAAGTGGCAGCACGAAAATAAAGAGAATCGCATTTATGGAGCGTTTAGGTACCGGCTCAGCGAATGGACGCGGACACAATCGGTCAGTGTTGTGTACGATGGCCAATATTACTTCTACCTCCCGGAAAATTGGCGGGAGCATATCGCAGGCACCAGTCTGCAATACTGCGATTTGGCTGATTATAACCTGCGGGCCATTAATGCCATGCGCAACCGCAATATGATCCGGTTTCTCCTGGACTGGGCAAGATACCCGGCCATCGAGAAGTTCTGGAAGGCTGGATATACCACTATCGTCCATGAGCGAATCCGGGGCCTCAACAAAGAGACGCAGCACACGATGCGCTGGACCCGAAACAGTATCCACGAAGCAATCCGTTTCCCGTCTCGTTTTTTGAAGCTGCATGATTCTTTTGATTGGACGATGGGCGATATGCAGAAAGTGACGAAGCTGTGGAAACAGGTAGAATCTGGAGAACTTCGTGAAAACGATTTGCCGGAAATGGCCCGTTCCTTGGCAACACTTGATGATATTCGGGATGCCATGGGCCATGCCAGCATCCACAGGATTTTGAGATATGTCGACTCCTGCGTTGAAAAGGAGCGGGAACAGCGCCGGATCGAAGCCGAAGAGGCCAGAAGGGAAGGCCGCCACTATTGGAGCGACGGGCCGCTCCAGGCACCTCATACCTACAGAGATTATCTGAAGGACTGCGTAAAGCTCAATCTGGATCTGGATGATAAAACGGTTTTGTTTCCCAGAGACTTGGATGCGGCTCATGCACGCACCATTGCTCAGGTCAAGCACCAAGCCAATGAGAAGAGCCGCGAGGCGTTCCGGAAAGAAGTGCAGCGTCTTAAGTGGATGGAATGGGAAAAGGATGGCCTGCTGATCCGTCTGCCGGTGGATGGGGATGAAATCACTGCTGAGGGTGCTTACCTTCACCACTGTGTAGGAGGATATGTTGACCGAATGGCCAACGGTAAAACCACAATCTTCTTTGTCCGCCGCGTGGAGGAACCAGATAAACCGTTCTATACATTGGAATGGCTGAACGGCCAGGTACAGCAGTGCAGGACCACCTGTAATGGTAACTATATCCAAAACCCCGAAATCAAATGCTTTGTGGATGCCTGGGTGGAGAAAATCTCTAAGAAGGGCTCAAAAAAGAAAACGGCCATCGAGGCCGCATAATTGGAGGAGAACAGTATGAATGAAATCACTGTAACCGAGTACCGGCGGGAGATCGCCGATGTGACCCGGGATATTCGTATTAAAACAGGCCAGTTCCTGATGGAAGCCATTGAGATCGGACGCCTGCTCTTTGAGGCCAAGGCCATGGTGGAGCCCGGCGGCTGGTCGAAGTATATAGAGGAAGAGCTGCCCTTCTCCCACTCCTGGGCCAACAATTACATGAAGCTGTATAAGGAGCTGGGCAGCGAACAGCTGACGCTTTTCGGAAATTCCCAGGCGCTTATGAATTTGCGGCCCACCCATGCGCTGGAACTGCTGAGCCTTCCGGCGGAGTCCCGGGACGAATTCATGGAGAACCACGATGTGGAGAATATGTCCACCCGCCAGCTCCATCAGGCAGTTCAGGCCGAACTGGAGGAAGAGCGCCGCAAGCATTCCGATACCCAGAGCAAGCTGGAAACTGCTGAGGCGCAGATCCGGGATGCTGAGCAGAATGTGCTCAATATGCAGCAGCAACTGGCCGCCGCCAAGAGCTCCGAGGGCGCATGGCAGCAGGAGATCGATAAACTCAATGCCGCTCTGACTGCTGCCAACGAAAAGACGGAGAAGATCCAGAAGAAGCTCACCAAAGCCAAGGCCAAGGAGGAAGCGGCCATGGCGGATCTGAAGAAGATAAAAGAGAACCCCGAGATCCCTGACTCCATTATGGAACAAATGCGCAAGGAAGTAGAGGCAGAAGCGGCCAAGCAGGCCACCGCGGACCTCCAGAAGGAGCTTGCCGCCTCCCAGCAGGCTGCCCAGGATGCTGCCAAGGCCAAAGAAGCCGCCGAGAATGCCGCCAAAGAGG
>JAGALG010000169.1 GCA_017848075.1 Oscillospiraceae bacterium
AAAGAAAAGAAAAAATACAAAAAACAAAATATTGTAATTCCCTTTTCTTTTTCTCATAAAACTGTAACTGTATCTTTTTTACTAAGATGATTGTTATTGGGTTATTCTTATTTCCGTTTGAATTTGAAACTTCAGGAGTTTAAAATCGGGACTTCCGGAGTTTGAAATCGAAACACAGCGGTCCCAAAACCGCCCCCCTCCGGTCCCAAAACGACCCTACCTCCTGCGGAAAAAGCCCCCTCTCCCAAACCCTCCCCGGCAGAAAATCCACCTTTTGTGGAAAGCTTGTGGAAAGTCAAAAAACGAAAACCGTGGCGCAGAAACTACCCTCGGCCTCCCTCGTCAGAGGGAGGTGCTTTGTGAGTGGTCGCAGACCACATTTCACAAAGCGAAAGGAGAGAACAACAAGCACAATTTCCTTCCTCCGTCATAAACTGGTAAAGAAAACAGAAATCTCAGTCCGGCTCACTTCGGAGCTTCTCCGAGGAAAACCGGCAGAAACGGAGGCAACTATGGCAGAGAACAATAGTACCCGACAGCCGGAATACAGCTGCTTCAAAGAGGCTGTCTGCATCAACGCCCAGCGCATCTACGACTCCTGCTCCGACAAGGACTGTCTGGAGGACCTGCAGGTCTACTTCAGCGACCAGACCCAGCCCATCATCAACCGTGCGGTCAGCGTCAAAACCCGCAAGGTAAAGATTCTGACAGTCAATGTGGATGTGGAGTCCGTCCCCTTTAACAAAGGCTTCTATTCGGTGGATATGACCTTCTACTTCCTGGTGGAGGTGGCAGCAACCCTGTCTCCCGGCTCAGCGCCGGTGATGGTCTGCGGCGTGGCCACCTTCAATAAGAAGGTGATTCTCTTTGGCTCCGAGGCCAGCAGCAAGGACTTCTCCTCCCGGGATTGCCGTCACTGCAGCTCCTGCAGCGAGGAAGCCGCCGCCCTGCCCGAAGCCGTGGTTCAGACGGTGGACCCGGTGGTGCTGGCCAGCCGCTTCTGCGAGTGTCCCGAAAAGAACAGCTGTCCCGGCTTCTGTATCCCCAGCTGCATCAACTGCTGCAGCTGTCCCTGCGGAGGACAGTTTGAGGATGTCCCTGCCAGCCGGGAGCTGTACATCACCATTGGTCTGTTCACCATTGTCCAGCTGCAGCGTCCGGTGGCCATGATGATTCCGGCCTACGACTTCTGCGTTCCCGACAAGGAGAGCCAGTTCTCCACCGGCGACCCCTGCGAAATGTTCCGTCGCATCCAGTTCCCCCTCTCCGATTTCTTCCCCAACCGCCTACAGGACTGCGACCAGGACTAAAAGAAAAGCGGCCAACGAAAAGTTGGCCGCTTTTGCTATGATTGGGAGAGAGCGAAAAGCACAAAGCCCGAACGCCAGCAAGCCTTCCCCTTGGGGGGAAGGTGGCAGCGCAGGCTGCCGGATGAGGGGCGACAGGCGGCGTGTTCGAACCCTTCGGGCCATGAACACGCCCTCCTTCCCAAAATACCATTTGACTTGTGAAAAAATGGTGTTATGATTAAGATAAGAACAAGAGTGAAAGGAGCTTTTCCCTATGAAAGAACTGAATCAGGCGCTGCTCTCCTGGCTGGAGAGCCACCACGAGGAATACATCAAAGACCTGAAGGAGCTGGCACAGATCCCGGCTCCATCGGGCAAAGAGGAAAAACGGGCCCTTTGGGTCAAAAACTGGCTGGAGGCCCACGGCGCCAGCGGCGTTGTCATTGACGAGGCCCTCAATGTGATCTTCCCTTACCACTGTGAGGGCTGCGATCAGCTGACCGTCATCAATGCCCACACCGATGTGGTCTTCCCGGACATGGAACCTTTGCCTCTGAAAGAGGAGGACGGCAAAATCTGCGCTCCCGGCGTTGGTGACGATACCGCCAATGTGATCGCCGTGCTGCAGATGGCCGCTATGTGCATCGAGCTGAAGCTGGAGCCGAAAAACGGCATCCTCTTTGTCCTCAACTCCTGTGAGGAGGGTCTGGGCAATCTGAAGGGCACCCGCCAGCTGATGAAGGACTATCAGGGCCGCATTGCCAAATGGTTCGCTATCGACGGCGGTTTGGATTCCTTTGTCAACAAAGCGGTGGGCTCCAAACGCTACGAAATCACCATCGAGACCGAGGGCGGCCACTCCTACGGCCGTTTCGGCAACCGCAACGCTATCCACTACATGGCGAAAATGATCGATACCTTCTATACATTGAAAGTGCCGGACTTTGGCCGCACCACCTACAATGTTGGCCTGATCGAGGGCGGCACCTCCGTTAACACCATCGCGCAGAAATGTACCATGCTCTATGAGTACCGCTCCGACGATATCCGCGGCATGGAGTACATGGACAAATACTTTGCTTCCGTTATCGCCATGTTCCAGACCATGGGAATCACTGTTACCGTGGAGAAGGTGGGCGACCGTCCATGCGGCGAGCTTGGCATCGACATGAGCGAGATCGAGGAGCAGCTGACGGCAGCAGCCCGCCTCAACGGCATCGAAATGACAGCCCATTCCGGCTCCACCGACTGCAACATTCCGCTGTCTCTGGGCATCCCGGCAGTTTGCTTCGGTGTGTACCGTGGCTTCGGCGCTCATACCCGTGAGGAGTGGATCGATGCTCAGTCCACCGTGCTGGGCATGAAGATTCTGGCTACCTTGGTACAGGACTGGATGAAATAGGCGTTTTTCCGCCCAAAAGCCTCTTTTCAAGGGCCGTTTTTTGGTGTAGAATAGAGGTATCAACTGCAGGAAAGGGGGCAGCTCCATGAATTTTAACGCATTTGTCGGCGGTATCGAGCCCGGCGGCCTGACCAACGACTTTGAGGTGAAGATCCTCATTTGCTTTTTGCTGAAAAAAATCGAGCAGCCTCTGAGCTGTGAGCAGATCAACGAATCCCTGCAGAAAACCGGTTTTGTCAACTACTTCGAGTTTGTGGAGGCCATCTCCGAGCTGCAGAAGACCGAGCATATCCAGCTGCAGGTCGATGAAAACGGGCAGGAGCAGTTTGCTCTCACGGAGATCGGCGACGCCATGGCACAGGCCTTCCACCACACGCTGCCTCTCAGCGTTCGGGATAAGACGGTGGAAGCCGCCCACGAGCTGCTGCAGCTGCAGAAACAGCTGGAGGAGATCGAGGTCGCCTACCACGCCGTCAGCGACGGCTATATGCTGACCATGAAGATGAAGGACATCGGCTCCAGTCTGATGGAGCTGAGCGTCTATGTCCCCACGGAGGACGAGTGCATCAGCATCCGCCAGCGAATCTATGAGGATCCGCTGCTGCTGTACCGCACTTTGCTGTCCGTCATGCTGGGCCAGTATCAGGAGGGCAAGGAGCTCTTCGAGGAAAAGCTGAAATAAGTGAAAAACATAAACAGGCACAGGGCTTTCCCTGTGCCTGTTTTTTGCTTTCGCAAAACGGATGGTTTGCGGAATCTTCCCACCCCTCCCTCTGACGAGGAAGGTGCTTTGTGAGTGGTCGCAGACCACATTTCACAAACCGGTAGGAGAGAGCGAAAGGTGCAGAAATCAAGGGGGAGATACCAAAGAGGGGTGTCCCCTCGTTGGCCGATGGTGGAGGGGGTTCCATGGGGGAACCCGTCGGAAGGGTTCCCCCTGGCGACTTTCTTCCCCCATTCTTTTGTCGTAAAAAGAATGGGGCGCCTCTTTGACGGGGCTGCCCGTCCAGTACAAGGGGTTCAGGCGCAAATTGCTGAATGTATCGACACAGTTTCTTAGACAAACCAACGAGTACTTGGTGGTCTGCGGCGTGTTCGAACCCTGCAGGCCATGAACCCGCCCTACGGCTCACAGAGGGATTGTCAACCCCTCCGCCACGGCTGCAGCCGTGGCACCTCCCCTTACACAGGGGAGGCTTTCGAGACACGAAATTTGGATGAGCACAAAGCTCGAACGCCAGCAGATACGCTCAAACTACCGGACATCGACCCGGTTTTGCGGAGCAAAACGCCGCAAAGATGATGCGGCGAGCGGTCGAGGTCGGCTGGCGTAACGAAGCTTGGATAAGCACGGGCTCTAACGCCAGCAAAGAACCTTGTGCAGGAAAAAGTCGCCCTTCCTGCATGTCAGCGCGCTAAAAGGCTGAATTTACGGCGCTTTTCGGGCTTTTTTTGCCCCGTAAAACCGAGACTTTCACAATTTGCCGCTTTATATTTCTAAATTTTTTGAAAAAAAGGTATTGACATTCCTGCAAACTGGGGGTATAATCAGTCACATAGTTCCAACCCCGACAAATCAATACCACAAAGACAATGAAGAGAAGAGTAAGCGCCCAAAGCCAGCACAGAGAGTCCCGGTAGCTGCAAAGGGATATGGAGGTAAGCGCCGAACATGGCCTTGGAGTTGCGCACCGAAGGGGTTTCCCCTAAGGCTGCGACGGGTTTCGCCCGTTATCGCGATAGAGTATCGTGAGCCTGCGCTCGCTGTACTTGAAAAGGCTGTCTCCGTGAGGAGACGGTGAACCACGGTGGTACCACGAAGCATTTTTCGCTCTCGTCCCTGGATGATTTTACATTACAGGGTCGGGAGCTTTTTATTTGTAAACAGGAGGGATCCCATGATCCGCATTGAACATCTTTCCAAAACCTACAGCGGCAAAACCGAAGTGGCCGCTTTGAAGGACATCAGCCTTCATGTACAGCCCGGTGATATTTACGGCATCATCGGCATGAGCGGCGCCGGTAAGTCCACCCTGCTGCGCTGCATCTCCCTGCTGGATCGCCCCAGCAGCGGCAGCATCTACCTGGACGGCAAGGACATGAACACCATCAGCGGCAAAGAGCTGCAGCAGCTGCGAAAACAGCTGGGTGTCATCTTCCAGGGCTACAACCTGCTGATGCAGAAAACCATCCGCAAAAACATCGCCTTCCCTCTGGAGCTGAGCAAGACGCCAAAAGACGAAATCAAGCGGCGTGTGGACGAGCTTCTGGAAATCGTCGGTCTCTCCGACAAGGCGGAGGCTTACCCTTCTCAGCTGTCCGGCGGTCAGCGGCAGCGTGTGGCCATTGCCCGGGCGCTGGCCAGCAATCCTAAGGTGCTCCTTTGTGACGAGCCGACCTCGGCGCTGGACCCTCTGACCACCCGCTCCATTCTGGAGCTGCTTCGGGACATCAACCAGAAGCTGGGCGTTACCATCATCGTCATCACCCATGAGCTGGGTGTTGTTCGTACCCTTTGTCAGAAGGTGGCTGTCATTGACAGCGGTTTGATCGTGGAACAGGGTTTGACAAGAGAAGTCATGGACGAACCCAAACACGAAATCACCAAACTTTTAATTTCCACAGCGGGAGGTCGATAAGATGGAATTCATTCAGGAATATTTGCCTATGCTGCTGCAGGGCAGCGGTGAAACCCTGTATATGACCGCCATGTCCACTGTTTTGGCCTACGCCTTCGGGCTGCCGCTGGGTGTGCTGGTCATTCTGACCCGAAAAGACGGGCTGGCTCCTTCCCCTAAGCTGAACGCTGTATTGGAGTGGATCATCAACATCGGCCGCTCCATTCCCTTCCTGATCCTGATGATCGCTCTGTTCCCTGTGACCCGCCTGATCGTGGGCAAGGCCTATGGCCCCAACGCCGCTGTTGTGGCTCTGGTCATCGGCGCCATCCCCTTTGTGGCCCGCATGGTGGAGGGCTCGCTGGAGGAGATCGACCACGGCGTCATCGAAGCCTCCCAAACCATGGGCGCTTCCAACTGGGAGATCATCACCAAGGTGTATCTGCCAGAGTCTCTGCCTTCTCTGGTAAGGGGACTTTCCATTTCCACCATCACCCTCATCGGCTACTCCTCCATGGGCGGTGCCGTGGGTGCCGGAGGTTTGGGCGATATCGCCATCCGCTACGGCTATCACCGCTATGAATACACGGTGATGATCGTCACCATCCTGCTGCTGATCCTCATCGTGCAGATCATTCAATGTGCCTTCAATGCACTGGCTAAGAAAATCGACAAACGAATCATTAAATAATAGAAAGAGGTAATCATTATGAAAAAACTGCTGAAAAAAGTCCTGTCCCTGGCTCTGGCATCCGCTCTGCTTGTTTCCTTCGCCGGCTGTTCTTCTGAGAAAGAAGCAACCGTGATCCGCGTTGGCGCTTCCCCTGCCCCTCATGCAGAGATTCTGGAATCCTGCAAGGACGCTCTGGCTGAAAAAGGCTACGAGCTGGAGATCGTGGAATTTACCGACTATGTTCTGCCAAACGAAAACCTGAACAGCGGCGATCTGGAAGCCAACTTCTTCCAGCACACTCCTTATCTGGAA
>JAGALG010000021.1 GCA_017848075.1 Oscillospiraceae bacterium
CATAGAGCTGTCCGTATTTTTCCACCACAAATTCCTGTACCTTCAAGGCATCCTCGTGCTGTCCCGTGTATTCCAGAAGGACGGCCAGATTGCCGGCCACACCCAGAGTATTCTCATCGTCCTCGCCGTAAACCTCCAGATGTTTTCGGAGGGCAGCTTGGGCGATCCGCAGGGCCTCCTCATAATTTTTCAGCTTCATCAGAGTGGAGAGCTGTTCCCGCTGCAGAGTCAAAGTCTCCGGGTCGTTTTCCCCAAGGCTTCTCCGACAGATTTCTCCCAATGTTTCGATTTGTACAGAGGCTTCCTCGTAGTCCTGCAGTCTCCACAGCAGGACGATCAGATTGTGCAGAGCCCTTCTGCTGACCGGATGTTCTTCCCCCAAGCTTTCCTGCCGGATTTCCCAAATTTCCCGAAGCAGCGGCAGAGCTTTTTCATGCTGGCCCAAATCGTTGTAAGTGTTGGCCAGCTGAGACAGAGCAGTGAGAGTTTTCAGGTGATCAGCACCGAACAGCTGTTTCAGTTTTTCCACCACCAGCTCTTCTTGCTCCAGAGCCTCCTGATATTGCCCCATATCGCCCAAAGAGGTCGCCAAATTGCTCCGGGCAGAAAGGGTCTCGGGGTGATCCTCGCCCCAGCGTTCCTTTTGCTTTTCCAGAACCGTTATTTTCAGCTCCAATGCTTTGCGGAACTGTCCCACATCTTGCAGAGAGACGGCCAGATTGTTCATGGCCCCAATGGTATCCTCGTGGTCGCTGCCCAAAAGCAGCTGAAGCTTTTCGTAAATTTTCTGATTCATTGACAGTGCTTCCTCGTACTGTCCAAGATAGGACAGAGCGATGGAAAGGGTGGACAATGCGGCCAGTGTTTCGGCTGTATCTTCGCCGAACAGCTCCTGATAGAGTTGGAACGCTTCTTCCGCCCAGAGGCGGCTGTCCTCATAGCAGCCTCCATGACGAAGGAAGGCTGCCCGGTCTTTTTTCACAATGGCTTCCAAAGCGCAGCCCTTGTGTTCCACAGCTTTTTCCCAGAGGCCTTCCTGCAGTTCCTCTGCCTGCTGGAACTTACCTCCTTCTGCCAGACGATGCAGGCGGGTGCTGATCTCTTCCTTATAAAAGATATACAAGTCCTGCACATCCTCATACTGCAGCAACGCAAAGCGGATCAGCTGACGCAGATTGTCGGCATAGCCTTCCTCGAAGCTCTTCATGGCTTTCAGCCGCTGAAGATAGTACGCCAAAGCTTTCCGGGCAGTCCGTAGGCGAATGGTTTCCGGGCAGTGGTTCAGCAGCACCGAGCCGACAGTTTGGTGAATATTATAGCAGCCCCGATCGGATTCGATGACAAAAGAGAAGTCCTTGACCCGCTCATAAGCAGAAAGACTGAAGTTCGGGAGCACAGTCTGCGCAATTTCCATAATCAACAAATCGTCCCACTGCTGCAGACAGGAGAGCACATAGACAATGTCCTTTTTGTTATCATCCATATAGCGGACAAAACGCTCAATCAGCTCGTAGTGATCCTGGCCGAAGTGTTCGATGGTGGGAACATGGCCTTGTTCACTGAGATCGTGGAAGCGATCCACACAGAGATCCAAATAGACGGGAGTACCACCGGTCAGTTCATAAAGCTGACTGCGGAGCAGGGCACCGCCGACTCCGGATGCAGAGAGGAAGCTGTCGCTGTCCCCGGGGGCGAGATTGCCCAAAATATGGGGCTCCAGCGCAGAGGCCCAGTCCGGATCAAAGCGCTCCCATTTGAGCTTTTCCCGTCCGGCAATGACCCAGAGCACATGAGCTGTGTTTTGTATCAGACCCTCCTCGCCCCGAAGCCAGAGATCGTTGTTCAGCGGCTCACCTACGGCAGACATCTCGTTGACCACGCGCTCGTAGGTGTCCAGAAAAAGAACCAGCGGTTCTTTCGCATCCTCCAAATTGTTTCCCAAATCCTGAGCAAACAGATAGGGGAGGTAGTGATACAGCTCATCGGCTTCCTTGGTTTCGATCTGGATCAGATCTCTGCGGTGATTGGCCAAATAAGTTCGTACATAGGCAAGGCTCTTGTCGGCAAATTTCAGCACATCCACAATGGTAGCGGCGCCGGGGATCTTTCCGGCTATTGTAAAGAGCAAACTCAGGAAGGGGCTTTGGGAGATGTAAGCCTTTACCTCCGGCGCATTGGCACTTTCTCCGATTTTTTTGGCGTAGTTGTAAGCTCCCAGCTCAAAGAGCGGGAAGCGGAACCCATAGGAATCGGAGAGCTTGTTTTTCAGTGCCTCCAGCACAGCCCGACTGTCCTGATGAATATTAAAATCAAAGTACAGATATTGCGGCATGGAAAGCCGTTCCTCCATTTCGCTCATCAGCTGTTTCAGCAGGCAGCTTTTGCCGATGCCGCCGATACCGTAGTAATGGAGTACGCGGATCTCACTGTCCTCCTGCGAGAGGTTCTGTTTGCAGATTTCATAGTTTTTCCAAAATGCGGCTCTGGGCTCCTCACGGTCTGTGAAGATCCGATTGGCCAGAGGAGTGCTTTTCTGTTTTCGTACTTTCATGCTCGCTTCCGTCCTTTGCCCTGCGTAAGATCGATTGGGATATAAGCTCATCAATAGAATCATTGCGTATGTAATGATTATAGCAAGAATTTTGTCAGGCAGCAATGTTTAACTTGCCCACGTCGGCGAAGCGCTGC
>JAGALG010000170.1 GCA_017848075.1 Oscillospiraceae bacterium
AGCAGAATACGCACTCTCAATCGCACAGAACAGCAGGAAAAAGTCCTGCAGCTGATCCAACAGTACTCCACTTTGAGTACGGGTCATAATTCGCAGCTCTCCCACGGAACTGCCCTGTTCCCGGAACAATTCTACTGTATATTTTATGGTTGGATTATACTTTACCTGCAAAGGACTACGAATATTCAGCATGGCATCGGAACCCTGATTTTGGATCAGGAAAGGTGCATCTCCATCAAACATCGTGCACAGGGAAGCAAAAATATCCTTCATCCTTTTTTCCGGTGTGGTGTAGGACACATAATCCGCCAGAATCTGATTGATCAGGTTGGAGCGGCTGGTATTCATGGCATAGGCCGCTCGATCTACCGCACGGATCACATCATCACTCAGCACCAAACTGTAAACGCTTCTTCCCATTTCGTCCCTCTTTTCTTTCTTTTTTCTGCCATTATTGTAATCCTATTTTTATACTTTGTCAATCGTATTATATAATATTAACATCAAATTCATATTTACCTGCTGCATTGTTTTGGATTTCGGGGAAATGAAACAGCAGTTATACTTGACCTGACTGAATCCAGCGTGTACAATAAATATATGATAAGCTGAAAGGGGGATCTCTGATGGCAGAACCTCTGCGCTGGCTGGCTTTGGGATACAGTGTTCCCATCAATCCATCCAAAAATCGTGTTTATGTATGGCGCAAACTAAAAGAATACGGTGCGGAATACTTTAAGCAGGGCGTCGCTCTGCTGCCCTATACCCGCAGCAGCTATTCCAAGTTCAAATATCTGTCCGCTAAGATCGTTGATATGGGTGGCGAAGCCTCAATCGTAGAAATGAAATTCCTCGACTCCTCAGATGAACAGGATATGATCCTGCGCTTCCGTTCCCAGGAGCTGGAGGAACTGAATGAGCTGAAAAAGGACTGTGCAGAAATCATGGCTCAGTTAAGTCGTCAGACTGCATGGGCTTTGACCGAACTGCAGAGTGACGAAATCAAAAAGCTGATCCGCCGCTACTCCAAAGCCAGAGAACGAAGCCACTTCTGTGGTACGCTGGCAGAAGATGTGGAGCATGGACTCTATTCCCTGATTGATATTCTGCGTTCCCGTGCCGGTGACGCAGCTTTGCAATTTGCCCGTGCCATGGATAAAGCCGTAAAATAAAGGAACATATAACAAGAAAAGGACTGTCGCTGACAGTCCTTTTCTTGTGTTTTGGTTTTGTTTTATAGGAAAGAGAGGAGGATTTCGATTAGAAGGGTGGCCTTTTGGCCTTGTCTATATTGTAACTGCTTTTCGGGAAAAAATCCAATCCATGTTTTGTATCCCTTTTTTCTTTGCCATAGCTTTTTTCTATCCTGTTCGTTTTTTCTCTTTTCTTTTAGGCAAAACACTGCTATTTTCAGCAAATTGGACTGCTTTTCTTCCATTTTATTGATGAAACGGACAGTTTTCTTTAACTTTTGGTAAACAGGACTTCATTTTAACAAAAATATGATACAATACAGAAGAAATAAGTATTTTATAGATTTGTTCCTGTTGTAAGAAGGAGGTTTTATTCGATGAAACTGCTTCATGTAAAATCCCTGCGCCATATTTTTCTGGCTGCCGGCATCTGCATTTTTGGTTTTTTACTGGCCTATCTGTCCGGTGGAATGGCCGCCCTGGACACAGAGGAGGATCTCACAAGCAATACTCAAACAGAAAACAGCGTAAGCGAGCTTCCAGAGGAAGAAACGGAAGCAGACGATCCTGCTTCTGAGACAGAAAGCAGCTCCGGCGAAATGGCTAATTATCATATTCGATTGACTCGCGGTCTCAGTTCCTCCGATGAGGAGCTGTTGCTGACCCTTCCTGTTGAACTGAAGACCTCGGTGGACTATCGTGGCAAAACGAGCTCTCTGACCCTGACCGATTCAGCAGAAATAGAGGAACTGCTGAATCTGCTGCAAAAGGCCAAACGCCTTCCGGACGACACGACGATCCTTTCCACCTCATCCTCCCACGCCGTTTCCCTGACCCTCCCTTACACAGATGGTTTCGGCAATCTGTATGTGTTTGAAGGTTATTCTGACAGCTCCTCCAAAACCATGACCTATATTCAGGACAACAGCAATCACCTTTATGAAACAAAAAGTGAGGTCATTGATCGCCTTTATGATTTGATCAAACCAGTAGAAACTTCTCTGAATGCCGAACGGCTCAATGTGTATTCTACCCGGAATTACGAAAAAAACATTCTGCAGGCGCAAAGCTCCAAGGAAGAAGATTATGCTCTGCTGCTGTCTGTGTTAAACTCTCTGGAGAAGCAGGGATCCTCTCTGGATCTGAATGCTCCGGACTATATGATCACCTTGCTTCCGACCAACAGTGTCAGTGAAAATGATTATTGTTACTTGTGGTTGGACGAAAAACAGCTGCGTATTGCTTTTGCTGACGACTCGATTACTGTTTATCAATCCACGGAGGTCACTTCCTCCCAAATGAAGAAGTGGATCAAAGAACATAGCATCAAATAAACAAAAAGAGCCCGAACCTTTGGTTCGGGCTCCGTTTTTTATCCTCTCAGGAAGCCATCAATGATTTTCTGTTCCGCTTCCTCTTCGGTCAAACCGAGAGTCTGCAGTTTCAAAATCTGCTCGCCGGCAATTTTACCGATCGCAGCCTCATGGATCAGTGCCGCATCAATATGACCGGCAAACAGCTCCGGAGCCGCACTGACGGTGCCATTGCCCACCAGGATCGCATCACATTCCGAGTGACCGGTGCAGCGTGTGTTGCCGCGAATAATGGAACGGTACTCCTGATGACTGCGGTCTTTGGCCACAGAACGGGAGATCAGATCCACACCGGCATCATCGCCATTCATATTGACGGTGAAATCGGTTTTTGCTGTTTCGTCACCATCGGTCATCAATCTTTCATGGATGATCAGTTTGGCTCTGGCTGCCAAATTAGCATTGGTGGTACGCACGGTGCTGTCCACTCCGCTGATCTGAGTGGTATCCATTTCCATAACTGCATCTTCTTCCAGATGGATGTCGGTGATCGGGTCAATGCGTTTTGCACCGCTGCCCTCACCGATACCCACATGTTTCTCTTTGTAAAGTACATGAGCACCTTTACCGATAAAGAAGCGGTGAATGCCGTTGTGTTTGGCTTCGCCTTCTCCATCATTATGGACACCGCAGCCTGCCACAATCGTCACATCGCAGCCATCCGCTACATAAAAATCATTGTACACCAGATCAGTCACATCGCTTTTGGTAACACAAGCCGGAATATAGACCGTTTCTCCTTTGCAGCCCGGCAGGATACGGATTTCCATTCCTGCGCCACCGGCCATCGACTCGATCTGAACAAAAGGAGAGGACTGGCGGCCTACACACTGGCCATCCTCTCGAATATTAAAGGCACCGCTGAAGGATCCGGTCCAGTCTGCGATGACTTCCAGCAGTTTTTCCGTAATCTTATTCATTAGTAAACCTCTTTTCCTCTTGGACAATGAGCAGCCTTTTCATCTGCCAGCAAGGTTGGCATGATCTCCTGACGAGAGCCTCTTGCCTTCACTTTGCCATCTGCAATTACAACGATTTCATCGGCAATATTCAGAATTCTCTCCTGATGAGAAATGATAAGAATGGAACCGGAATTTTTCGTTTTCAGCTTCTGGAAAGCTTCGAGCAAGCCGGCAAAGCTCCACAGGTCGATACCGGCCTCCGGCTCGTCAAAGATGCACAGCTTCGTATCGCTGCGAGCCAAAACAGAAGCGATCTCAATGCGTTTGATTTCACCGCCGGACAGACCGGTGCTGACTTCACGGTCAATATAATCATGTGTGCAAAGACCAACACTGCCCAGAATGTCACACAGCTCTTTTTCACCCAAAGCATGACCTGCGGCCAGCTCCAGCAGATCCCGAACGGTAATGCCTTTAAAGCGTACCGGCTGCTGGAACGCATAACCGACACCTTTTCTGGCACGCTCGGTAATGGACAGACTGGTCAGATCCTCACCATCCAGCAAAATACGGCCGGAATCTGCGGTTTCGATACCTGCCACGATTTTAGCCAAAGAGGTCTTACCACCGCCGTTCGGGCCGGTAATAACCGTTAGGCCACCGGATGGGATCACCAGATCCACACCCTTCAGTATTTGTTCACCGCCTGGAACAGCCCAGGTGATGTTCTCTAAAATCAACATAAAAAGTCTCCTTTTACATAAAACAGCAGAAGGAATGATATTCCAACTACATAGCCTCTATTATGATATTGCAAAATCCTCGCCTTGTCAACAAAATCCCCGGAATGAGTATAGATTCTGCTTGAAATTGACAGGCAGATCCGCTATGATAGGCATAGAACTGCAAAAAGGAGCTGTATTATGAAAGAAACCATCCAACAGACAATGAGAAAATTACTGATTTTCCTGGCGATCCCCGTAGCCCTTGTTCTGATTTCTGTGATTCTGCTGTCCATGATCGGCTATTCTTTCCACACCGGAACCTATTTGGAAGGACGCAATGACAGCCACCTGGTTCTGCTGGCAGGAGTTCCGACTCAGATGAGCAACCCCAATCCCAACGCATTTGATTCCCTGGAAAGCGGAGATCGTGTTCTCTTCCTGCTCCATGGCGGCGTAGCGGAAAGCTACCCGCAGCAGGCCTCTATCCCCTTCTGTATTCGTCTGAACGAGGGTGATCTGTCCACTGTTGATCCGGATACGCTGAAAGAACTGCGTGATATGGGCTGGATTTCATAAAATAGTGCAACAGCGCCTGACCTTTCGGTCAGGCGCTGTTTTTATCGTTTTCGCAGGATTCCTGCCAGCACTGTGATGTCATCATCCCGGTGATCGTTTCGTTTCAATCTGGCTGTGGTGGTAATATCGTCACAAAGGCTTTGCAGACCATCCGCTTCATCAAAGCGATCAATGGTATGACGAATCCAGTCCAAGCCCGATGTTATCGCCCCATCCGATACCATAACGATCAGATCTCCCTCCGATAGCTGAAGCTGGCTTTTCTCGAACTGGACTGAGCTTAAAATTCCCACCGGTAGGGAAATGGATTCCACATAGCCGGTTCTTTGATGACGACGGATAAAGGTAGGAGCCGCCCCCGCTTTATAAAAGGTAGCCTGTCCTTTGTACAGATCCACTGCAGCAATATCAATGGTGGCCAGCGATTCTTCGCCGCTTTTCACTAAAAGCGCCGAGTTAACGATCTTCAGGGCGGGATCATAAGCCACATTGGCATCAATCAATTTGGAGAGTAAAGACACGGTCATGGCAGAATCCACCGCAGCTCCGGAACCATTGCCCATGCCGTCGCTAAGGATCATATGAGCTACAGAACGATGATCCGTAAAACTGCTGCAGCTGTCTCCACAAACCCGGGATCCGTCACAAATATGCTGTGTCCAGGCATAATCCATCGCATAAGATGCCAATTCCCGGAAGGTCAGCCTCGCCTCTTTGCCTCGGCAAACCACCTCCGGATCGTCCAACTGGCAACCGCAGAGACCGCTGAGTTCATCAGTCAGCTCCTCCTGATCGATCCTAGGCAGCTTGACTGCCGGGAGAAACAGCTGAAGAAAGAGAACCTCCTCCTGATCCCGGTAACAGTTGACGCTTTTGATTCCAAGTCCCTTCTCCTCCAGATAGACTTGCAAGCGCTGTGTCAGACGACTGTCGCAGGAGCTGATCTGCAGCATTTCCTCCCCGAAACCCTGCAGCATCTCTGCCATACCTTCAAACTGATCGGTCACGACTGAACGAACCTGCGCTACCTTTCGCCGCAGTCCTTCCTTTTCCAGGAAAGCCTCATAACGGCTGTTGATAATTCCCAATAGTTTCTCTTTCTTCTTACATTGTCCACTTAAAGGATAGAGAAAATCTTCTTCCGTAATCCTGCCATTTTTCCGCAACAGATCGGTGAAATGATTGAAGCAGTTCATAGAATCAGAAAAATTCAACTGCCAACAGTTGATATTTTGGCTGCATTTGCGGCATACTCCATCGATTGCTGCCTGATAAACCTCCTCCACGGAGCCTGTCTGCAGCTGATTCAGACTGTCCGACACCTGCTTGGTGCTGCGTGCAATCTCAGATAAGGCTGCGGAGGCATCTTCAATATGAGCCAGCAGCAGTTCTTTCATTCCCTTGGCCTCCATATGATCCAATTGGCGGAAACCACGGATCCGCAGCGTCTGTAAGCGCTTCGTGGGAATCAGCATAAAAATAGTAGAAGAAATTGCCCCCTCCCACAGGAAAGGCAAGGCTTCCGACGGAGCATGGGTCAGCAAAGAAAAAATCCCCCCGCTCAGGACAAAGGCGATACTGCAAGCAAATTTCCCCATGGGAGAAAATACCCCCGTCAAAAGTCCGCAGAGAGCAAACTGCCCTACCGCAGACAACTCCGGAAAGCTCGCTAAGCCAATGGTCATACCGCAAGCTGCTCCGCAGATCGTTCCGGTAGATTCTCCGCCGGAGACAGCACAGATCAGCAAAGCAAGACCGGCTGCTACTCTTCCAAGGGATAAGCCAAAGAGCGAAAACGCTGACAACGACAACAATAAAATACAAAGACTGACAATACCGCAAAGAGCGTCTGATTTTTTTACAACGGACCATTCCTGTCCCAATAGCGTTACGCTTCGTGCAAAGAACCATGCCGCTCCGGCCGCTAAAAAAGACTCTGCGGCTGCCAGTCCAAGATCGTAAAGCCGCAGCTCTTCTGCCAGAGCTACCGCCAAGGAAGGCAGCAGCAACGATACACCAGCCAATAGTGGGGCCATCCCCTGTGACCAGCGCAGCAGTTTCCCGCTGCAGAATGCCCAGCGAGCCACTGCAGCGACCATGACTGCTGCAGCATATTTCATGCTCATGGCAACCCCAGCCGGAAACAGGCTGCCGCCTGTCGCTCCAATGGCTGTTGCCAGCAACAGACGCTGCGGACAGGCCGCCATTAAAGCGACCCCAAAAGGAGACAGCCCCTCCAGCATATTTCCTGCCGCAATCACATAGCTGAACAGACCCCAAAGCAACTGAAGCAGCAGCTCCTGTCGCTCCAGCAGGATTTGACGGCTTTGTTCTCCTAATCCTACACCTACCAGTTCTGTTCTGTTTTCCATATTCATCGTCCTTTCCGGAATCCTTGCTCCTTCTTTTCCATCTCCTGATGATTTATACCCACTATAGCACGGAGATCTTGCAGATCCTGTCGGAAACACCGCCGGTATTCTCTTTTGAAGTAAAAACTTTGGAAAAAGTCTGTTTTATTATGGCATCTTGCCGTTCTTTCGTTTATAATAGGGTTCTGAAACATGAAAAGGAAGGAAACTTGTATGAAAACAGAAACGAAACAACCTGTTATGAGGATTCAGGATATGACTGTGGGTGAACCGCTGCGGCTGATTTTGGCCTTTGCAATCCCCCTGTTTATCGGAAATATTTTTCAGCAAATCTACAGCATTGTAGACACCATGGTTGCCGGCTACAAATTGGGCGATGGAGCTATCGCCGCCATTGGCGCCACATCCTCTTTATACAGTCTGCTGATGAGCTTTGCTACCGGCATGAACAGCGGTTACAGCATCCTTGTGACCCAGCGCTTTGGAGCCCATGATAATAAAGGCATGAAGCAGTCTATTGCCGGCATGCTCCTGCTGAATCTGCTGGTAACTGTCGTTCTCAGTACCGTCGCTCTGCTGTTTATGGAGCCTCTGCTCCGCTTTATGAATACGCCG
This sequence comes from Oscillospiraceae bacterium, assembly GCA_017848075.1. Taxonomy (GTDB): domain Bacteria; phylum Bacillota; class Clostridia; order Oscillospirales; family Ruminococcaceae; genus Negativibacillus. The sequence continues at coordinate 7,757 of JAGALG010000170.1, forward strand.
GATGGAATTTTTGATCAGGCTCTGATCTACATCTCCATCATCTGCGGCGGCATGATCACTACCAACTGCTATAATATGTTTGCTTCTATTCTTCGGGCGGTAGGAAACAGCCGTTCCCCGCTCTACTTCCTGATCATTGCCTGTGTGATCAATGTAGCACTGGATATTCTGCTGGTTGTCGTTATTCCTATTGGCATTGCGGGAACCGCAATTGCAACGGTATTGGCACAGGCTGTTGCCGCTCTTCTTTGCGGCCTCTATGTGTGGAAGAACTACCGCAGTATCCTCCCCACTAAGGAAGATTTCCGGGTAGAGCAATCCGTATTCCAAGATTTGATCTCCACCGGTTCTGCCATGGCCTTGATGCTCTGTGTTGTGGATCTGGGCTCTGTGATCTTCCAGCGAGCCAACAACAGTCTGGGAGAAAACATCATCGCTGCTCACACTGCTGCCCGCCGTCTGATCGTGATCCTGATGCAGCCTCTGGCTACAATTTCCACCGCCAATTCCACCTTTGTGGCACAGAATTTTGGTGCAGGTAAACTGAACCGTATTCGGGAAGGTCTGAAAAAATGCTACTTGGCCACTACCCTTTGGTCTGTGTTTGCCTGTGTACTGGTGTATCTTTTTGGTGCAGCTATGATCCGTCTGACTACCGGAACCAGTGATCCGGACATCATCGCCAATGCGGTTCTCAGCATGCGAATCCATCTGCCCTGCTACCCGGCTTTGGGTATCCTGGTCTGCCTGCGTACCACCATGCAGTCCATGGGCTATAAAACTGCCCCTGTGATCTCCAGCTGCATTGAGCTTGCTATGAAACTGCTGTCTGCCTATGTAGCAATCCCTCTCATTGGGTTCCTTGGTACCTGCCTGACCGAACCAGTTACCTGGGTGTTGATGATGATTTACCTGCTGGTAGTTTATCAAAAGAAAAAAGCCGTTCTTTTTACAGAAGCATAAAACGAGCCCTGTCCGATGGACAGGGCTCGTTTCTGTTTATTCTACTGATTTCATAGATTCTACCATATTGATCTTCTTCAGCTTGAAGTGAACGATCACATTGATGATCTGTGCAAAGACCACTGTCAGAATGGCAGAATAGAGGAATACCGTCAATGGCAGATCCGGTGCAAACATTACATCATCTGCCTCCACTACGACCAGGGCAAACTGCTCCAGCAAAGTACCCAGTGCCAGACCCAGAAGAATGCCCAACCCTGTGGAAATGTTGTTTTCCCGGTACACATAGGAGGAAACTTCCTTGTCGTAGAAGCCCAGCACCTTGATGGTTGCCAACTCCCGGACACGCTCATTGATATTGATGTTGGCCAGATTGTACAGCACGATAATTGCCAGCAAGCCTGCAGAAGCGATCAGCACCCAAACAACAATATCCAAACTGTTGACCATATCCATAAACTTCTCATTGCCGCTGCTGGCATAAGAGATACCTAAAATCGTCTCATTTTCCAGCAGTTCTTTGGACAGACGGCTCTCCTGCGCTGGATCTGTCATATCCATCAGTACAGTATTGTAATCCACCGACTGACCCAGTACAGCTTCATATGCCGAAGGCAGCAGGTATACATAGTTCAAAGTGTAGTTCTCGGTGATCGCGCTGATCTGTGCGCTGCCGGACAGCTCGCCGTAGCTCAGATCAATCGTATCACCTACCGTCCAACCCATGACTTTAGATAATTTCTCGTTGATAATAACCTGATCCTCCTGCAGGCTGAGCGCTTCATGGCTCTTACGATTCCGCAGAACGATATAGTCCTCCAAGCCTTCCTGTTGGCTTGGCACTACCAGATAGATCTCCAGCTCCTTCTGACCGTTGCTTACGGTCGCACTGTCCTGCAGAGCCAGAATACCGCTGTCTACCAGCTCGTGGTTCAGGATATGGCGAACTGCCTCATCCTTCTCCTCTGTTTCTGCCTCATCCAAGGCCACAATACCATCGTAGCAGAAGATCTCCCCATATTGTCGGGTGACAATGGCACCAATCGCATGGCGAATACCAAAGCCTGCCACCATCAGGGCGGTACAGCCTGCCACACCTAAAATAGTCATAAAGGCTCGTCGTTTGTATCGGAACACATTTCGAATGGTCACTTTGTAAGTAAAGCTGAGCCGCTTCCACAGCCAGCCAATACGCTCCAGCAGCACCCGTTTGCCGGCTTTTGGCGTCTTTGGACGCATCAGCTGTGCCGGGCAAGAACGCAGTTCCTTGCGGCAGGAGGCCAATGCTGCCCAAGCGGTGCAGGCAATTGCTGCTAATGTGCACCACAAGGCATAATCCCAGCGGAACGGGGTCATTGGATCCGGGATGGTATACATGGTCCGGTACACACCGATAACGATCTGTGGGAACAGCTGGAAACCGACTGCCAGACCTAAAATACTGCCAATCAGGCTGGCACTGATGGAATAGATCAAATATTTGGATACAATGGCTCCTTCACTGTAGCCCAGCGCTTTCATGGTACCGATCTGGGTTCGTTCTTCCTCTACCATACGACTCATGGTGGTCAGACAAACCAATGCGGCAACCAAAATGAAGAAGACTGGGAATACTGCTGCAATGGCGTCTACCTTGATCATATCATCGCGGAAAGAGGCATAGCCGCCAAAGTCCTCCCGATCCCAAATGTACCATTCGGGCAGCTCCACATCTGCCAGTTCCGCTTCAGCATCAGCGATCTTCTGCTGTGCATCGGCGATCTCTGCATTGCTTTCCGCTTCCCCTTCAGCTAAATCGATCTTAGCTTGCTCCAGCTCTGCCTTACCATCCGCAATTTTAAGCTGCGCATCGTAAAGCTCCTGTTGTGCTTTTGCTTTTTCTTCGTAGAATTCTTCCCAGCCGTCAGCCAGTTCCTGTTTCCCCTCTTCCAGCTCAGCGCGGCCCTCCTCCAGCTGCTTCTGAGCCTCATTCAGTTCCTTGCGGCCCTGACGCAGCTGCTCCGCAGCAGAATGGAGAGATTGTTGTGCATCGGCCAGCTGGGCACGGCCTTCGTTCAGCTGAGTCTCGATTCCCGCAATGACAGGAGGCAGCTGCTGAACCGCTCCCTGAGCTGCCAACAGATTCTGTTCCTGCTCTTTGATGCTGTCACGCAGCATCTGCAGCTCTGCTTCGCTGGCCATACCGGACTGCTCTGCCTGAGACAGCTGTTGTTTCAAAGTTTCAATAAGCGACGGAAGGACAGCTGCGCCATTCTCGGCATCTGTCAACTGCTGTTTCAACTGGGCCAACTGAGCCTCGGCCTGTGCAAAGCCTTCTTCAGCAGCAGCTTTCTGCGACTGAAATTCCGCCTCACCTTCGTCCAGCTGAGCTTTTCCGTCGTAGTACTCCTCCCAACCTTCTTGCAGTTCTTTTTCGCCATCGGCTAATTTTGTCTCTGCTTCGGCCAGTTCTTCTTCTGCATCCAGCAGTTCCTGCTCTGCCTCAGCGATTTCCTCCTGGAAGGTTTGCAGACCATCCCAATATTCCCGTTCGCCATCGGCAATTTCCTGTTCTGCGTCGGCAATCTTTTGTCTGGCGTCAGCCAGTTCTCTTTGCTGCGTCTCGATGCCCTCTGCCAGTTCCTCTTTGGCATCTGCCAGCTCGGCATTGGCTTCGTCCATGATCTCATTATAGCGAGCTACCGTGCGTACATCAGCCAAAGCCTCAAACCGCTCAGAATAATCCATAATCAAAGATTCATAGTCCTCATCAAACGGAGACAGACCTTCCGGTTTTTGTACCAGCAGATGGACATCGGTATAAATGTCATCCTCATAGCAAAAATGCTCTTCCGGAATCATTACAAAGGTATCCACTACACCGTCGCCGATGGAAGCGGCACCTCGATCTGTATTCAGATAGTACGGCGATTCCACAATACCCACGATGGTGTATGTATCGCAGTCCAGCATGTCGCTCAGCTCCGTCTCCTCATCTGAACGGAAGTGAATCGTGCTGCCAATCGTGAACTCTGTTGGTGTTTTCTTGCCACGCTCTACCAAACATTCACCCTTTTGCTGTGGGAGACGACCCTCTTTCAGAATCGGTCGATTCATAAAGGCCGGATCCTCCCAATCTCCATCCAATGGTAGGGAATAGACTTTTACAATCGTGTCCGGACTGCTGGCAGTATCGCTGAACAGCTCGGCAGAATAGGATGGCATCATGGCAACAATGCCATCTACTTCTTCGATTGCTGCCAAATCCTTCTCATCGAAGCCAAAAGTGGATACCAAATGGATATCTGACAGATTATATTCCTTAAAGTATTCTTCCGTTGTCATCATCATATCCGGCGTACAGGCCTTGATTCCGGCAAAAAAGCCGGTACCAACTGCTACAATCGCCAGAATGGAGAGAAAACGGCTGCGTGTTTTCCAAATGGAACGAAACGCTTCTGTGATCAATGCTCTTTTCATCGTTTTACCACTCGATTTCTTCTACAGGTGTTGGATTTGGATTCAGACGCATTTCCTCTACCTTACTATTTTTCATACGGATAACACGGTCTGCCATCGGAGTGATCGCCTGATTATGAGTAATCAGTACAACCGTCATATTCTCCTTGCGGCAGGTATCCTGCAGCAATTTCAAAATCTGTTTGCCAGTGTTATAGTCCAATGCACCGGTTGGCTCATCGCAGAGGAGCAGCTTTGGCCGTTTTGCCAAAGCACGAGCAATAGAAACACGCTGCTGCTCGCCACCGGAAAGCTGTGCCGGGAAGTTATTCAGGCGCTCACCCAAGCCCACCTTCTCCAGTACTTCTACCGCATCCATCGGTTCTTTGCAGATTTGGGCTGCCAGCTCTACATTCTCCTTGGCTGTCAGGTTTGGTACCAAATTATAGAACTGGAATACAAAGCCAATATCATGGCGGCGATATTCGGTCAGCTGTTTTGCATTGTATTTGCTGATATCCCGACCGTCCACAGAGATTTTACCTTCGTCACAGCTGTCCATGCCACCCAGAATATTCAGGATCGTGGTCTTGCCGGCACCGGAAGAACCAACGATAACAGCAAATTCTCCTTTTTCAATTTCAAAATTAACACCATTGGAAGCAGTGATCGTTACTTCACCCATCTGATAGCGTTTATATACATCTTTCAGTTCCACATAACTCATGGTTTTCTCATTACCTCCCAATCATAGGCTATTCTTTTATTGTAACGCAAAAAAAGTGGATGCACAAGCATCCGTTGTCTCCACACAAAAAAGTTACATTTCTCATTTCCTGCAATATTTTTTCTTGTCTGTTCCGTACTGTTGTCCGAAATAAAATGACAAACAAAAAAGACAGAGCCGAAGCTCTGCCTTTTGCTTGTTTGATTAGCGTCCCGGATAGGAATAACCGATGTACTGACGGGCATCTTTATAAGAGTTGTTGATGATGACCTCGAAGTGACAGTGTGGACCGGTGGAGTTACCGGTGCTGCCGACAGAGGAAATCAGCTGACCCTGCTGTACATACTGGCCTGCAACGACATGGAGAGCGCTGTTGTGTGCGTAGAGGGTACGGATGTTATTGCCATGATTGATAATAACAACATAGCCATAACCACGCTGCCAGCCGGAGTAGGTAACAGTACCTGCTGCTGCTGCGCGAACTGCTGTACCGGTTTTCGCTGCAATATCCGTACCAGTATGACCGGCATAACCCCAAATTGGGCAGGAGATATAACCGCCATCTACCGGCCAGATAAAGCCGCCAACATTACCACCGGAAACATTGTTCAGGTAGGTTGCCGGCATCAGAGTACCAACTTCCAGAATCGCATTGACCGGTTCTTTGATGGTCGTGCGTTCGATTACAGTACGCTCAGTCTCATAGCCATCCACATAGGTTACCTCGTAAACAACTTCCTCGATACCGGTCTGACCATTTTGTTTGATCTTGGTGGTACCTCTTTCATAGTTGCTGTTGAGGATCTGTTCGGTTTTAAATTTCAGGGTGTTTTCCTCGGTCACGGTTTTAATGACCTTCTGTTCCAACAGTGGTACTGCGGACTGGATCAGCAGGGAATCACCCGGCAGGAAGCGTTTTACCACTTCTGCATTATTTCTCATCAGAGTATCCAATGGAACATCATAGGTGTTTGCAACATCGTATGGTGTATCACCCGGTTTGATGATATAGGTTCTTGCCGCAGCGACCTCTTTGGTCAGTTCCGCAGAGATGCTGGACAAATCAACGATAGAGGATGTCGGATAAAGCGCCTTATCCACCTTTACATCCTGCACAAAGCTGACTTTTGCATCTTCACCAGCAGTTTCTCTGGTGGTATCCAGCATGGCTTTCAGTTCTTCCACCAGACCTTCGCCATCGGTGGTCGCACCAATAAACTGGCCGTCCACATACAGACCGGATGCTTCCTGAATCTCGTTGCCGGAAACCTCGATAATACGGTCTGTCAGTTCGTCAACAGTGGAAAATTCTTCTTCATTGACAACCTGAAGGGTATACTGTGGAATGTAATCATCGGGGAATTCATAGTCTCCACTGATGATACGGTTCTGGACATTCTGTTCCGCAGCAACAAACTCGGTTTCATTGCGGATATAACCAATGGTTTCTCCATTGTATTCCACGCCCAAGGCGTAAGTCTGACTATCATAATGCTGGAAGGTTGCAACAAACACGAAACAGCCCGCAATCGGAAGCAGGTAGTTTACAATATTGCCTACAAAACGGAAGGTATGGAACAAATCGAAGATAGTATCCTTGACAGCTTCCATATCAAAGGCTGCAATCGCCTTCACCAGGTTCAGCAGATCCCGCTTCCAGTTTTTCACCAGGCTGCGGAATGGACGGATCCAACTGTGATCCAGAATCTCATTTTTCTGTTCCACCAGGAAACGGCCAAAGGACTTCACGCTGCGTTTTGCAAAACGAGCAGCTTTTCCGCCCAGGCGTTTTGCCTGTTTGGAAAGACCTTTGCCCAGTCTCATTAATTCGCTGCCGATATAGAACAATGTATTGTAAATAACCAGTTTCAGGGTATCGAGGCTCCGTGTGAGTTCGCCACTGACAGTCTGATTCTGTTCTTCTGTCTGGTTGCGATCCATGGGTATCCTCACCTTTCTACATAAATTCCGGACAAAAGCTCCGGTCAAAAACAGGTTTTTCATAAGGGCATAGTAATACCTTTATAGTCATATTATACCGTTTTCAAGGGTTTGTGGCAAGAAAAGTTACAAAATTGATACCGTTAAGCGTCTATCCCTCTACTTTTTTACGGGCTTCGACTCGTTTTTTCTGCTATTATATATAATTATTGTAACTCCTGTTTCAGCTATTTCTTACGGTTAAATGCGTAAAATACGGTAAACAGTGTAAAATAGCAGGCTGAAAAGAAGCAGAAAGTAAGCTTTTGCTGCCGCTCAAATCGTTCTGCCCTATATCCCGTCGGATAATTCCCATGTTTCTTCCTTAATTATATAGCAATAAACCCTCTCTCCTTCATCACTTACAACAGAAAAAAGAAGAAGTTTCTCTTTTGAAACTCCCTTGCACATTTTAACTAATTTCTTATCTCTTCTCCCCTGCTCCATTGTAGAAAATAACAATAGCTCAAAAACTGCTTGTTTTTGGCCAGTTTGGATAAAAGATTTTTTTATTCCAAAAATTTAATCAGTCAAATGCACAAATTTTTACGCAAATTTGGCAGGGATAAGCCAAAAAAGGCCTAGTTACGCCATTTTTGTTTTTGCTTGACACTCTTTCTCCCAATGAATATAATGACAACGACCCCTATACAATATGGTTGTCCGGCATATGGGCCGGAACAAAACCTGCAAAAAGGAGAAAGTTATGCACAACTTGTATCATAAGCTGCTGACAGCCGGACGCTTCTTTACCAGCCGCTCCGCCGCTGCAGGCTTCCTCTTTACTGCAATGGCAGTAGTGATGATCAGCATGGCATCGCTTATCAACACCATTTGTATCAACGATGAAGGCAAAACCATGATGCTTCGCACCACCGAGCGGGATCCTTACACCTTGCTGGAGGAAAACGGCATTGTGACCCTCTCCACAGATGTAGTGGATTTCAGTGGTATTGAAGGCGGCTATGGCGAAATCAATATCACCCGCTCCTTCCCGGTTATTGTGACCGCTGATAATGAGACTCATGTTCTGTATGTAACTGAAGGCACTGTACAGGATGCCCTCAACCAGCTGGATATCACCTTTGACAGCAATGATATTCTGGTTCCGGAACCGGAAAAAACATTGGAAAAGTACGATGAGATCTTGCTGCAGCGTGTGGACTATGTCAGCCGCAGCGAGGAGATCGTGATCCCTCACGAAACAGAAACCAAACCAAGCCCTCTGCTTCGCAATGGCCGCACCATTACTCTGCAGGCCGGTTCCGATGGCAGCAAGACCCTCTCCTATGAACAGCGAACTGTGGACGGCGTTGTCGAAGAGGAAGAGCTGGTCAGCGAAGTCGTTACCAAATCTCCTGTCACTCAGAAATTGCTGGTTGGTGCTGATGTACCGGTTTCTCCTCTGGACTTTGGTGTGGAGACCGACGAAAATGGTATCCCACTGAACTATACCCGCCTTCTGACCGATCAGGTCGCTACCGGCTATAGCTCCCGACTGTGGAATGTCCGGGGCGCCAGCGGTATGAGGCTGTCTGCCGGTTATGTCGCTGTTCGCGCTGATGAGATCCCCTACGGTACCCGTATGTATATCACCAGTGCCGATGGCAGCTTCGTTTATGGTTATGCTATCGCCGCAGACACCGGTATCGGTTTGATGGACGGTGTGATTGATGTGGACCTGTTTTATGATACCTATACAGAAAGCCGCCTGAATGGCCGCAAAACAGTCAATATCTACATTCTTGATTAAGCGTGTGCTGAGCCGCCGGTAAAACCGGCGGCTTTTCTTTTTTACTCTTGTTTCTTTTTTATACAAAAGGCTGTATGCTTTTGTACACTCCATACAGAAAATTCTTCGTTTTCTTGATACAATGAGCGATTTTCTTTACAAATGATTGACAAGCACTGCAGAAAAGCATAAACTATTTGTTAGACAGCTAACTATTATCACAGCAGGAGGTGTGGTACCGTTATCAGGGGATGACGGGCAGAATTATGAGTACAGAAACACAAGCAATAAAAACAGCGCCAAAAATGGCGCTGGACTATGTGGAAACCGGTGACGGTGGCCCACACAGCTATGGCATGGATGAAAAGTTTTCAAAAAAACTGCCGGAAGGCGTAACATCCAAGCTGCTTTATAATGATATTGTGCGGATTGCGTGGCCTTCCTTTATTGAGCTGATCCTGACACAGCTGGCTTCCATGGTCGATATGATGATGGTTGGACAGCTGGGTGCATGGGCCTTGACCTCTGTTGGTCTGACCACTCAGCCAAAATTTATGATGATGACTATGTTCATGGCAATGAATGTCGGTGCTACTGCTATGGTTGCCCGCTACAAAGGTGCCGGTGAGCCGGAAAAAGCCAACGGTATTCTCCGCCAGGCTTTGCTCTTGACCTTTGTTCTTGGCGTGATCTCCTCCATTGTTGGTTTTATTTTCTCCGAACCGCTGATCGCTTTCATGGGCGCTACCGACCAGCAGACACTGGAAGGCGGTACCATATACCTGAAGATTCAGTTCCTTGGCTTTGTATTTATGGCCTTGACCACAACTGTTACCGCAACGCTCCGCGGTGTTGGCGACTCCCGTACTGCTATGGTGTACAACCTGGTTGCCAACCTGGTCAATGTTGTGGGTAACTATCTGCTGATTTACGGTAAATTCGGCTTCCCTGAAATGGGTATTGCCGGTGCTTCTCTGGCAACCGTAATTGGCCAGTGTGTTGCTTTCGTTTTGGCCTTCGCTTCTATTCTCAGCAGAAAATCTTACCTGCACCTCAGCTTCCGGGAAAGCTGGCGGCCGGACTGGCAGGCTTTGGGAAGCATTTTCAAGATTGGCTTCCCTGCTATGATCGAACAGGCTGTTATGCGCTGCGGTATGATTATTTACTCCAAGACCGTTGCTGGTCTGGGTACTGTGGCCTTCGCTACTCACCAGGTCTGCATGAATATTCAGGCTCTGTCCTTTATGAATGGTAATGCATTCGCTGTTTCTGCTACCTCTTTGATGGGTCAGAGCTTGGGTAAAAAACGCCCGGATATGGCACAGGCTTACTGCAGCCGTACTCAGCGTGTTGGTATGTTGACTTCTGCAGTGATTTCCGTGATCCTGTTCTTCTTCGGCGGCCAGGTCGTTGCCCTGTACAACAATGATCCAATCATTGTAGAAACCGGTGCAAACATCATGAAGATGATGGCTTTGATTCAGCCGTTCCAGTCCTCCCAGTTCATTTTGGCCGGTGCACTTCGTGGTGCTGGTGACACCAAAGCAACTGCTATGATTATCTTCGTGACTGTTCTTTTGGTTCGTCCGGCTCTCGCTATCTTCAGCATCAATGTACTGAATTGGGGTCTCTATGGCGCATGGATCGCCATGATCGCAGACCAGCTGCTCCGTACCACCTTTGTATTTGGCCGTTTCAACTCCGGCAAATGGAAAATCAATGGTATGAAAATCAAGCAATAAAGCAATATAAAAATCCTCCGCTAAAAAGCGGAGGATTTTTTATTGCCACAACAAGCAGGTAAGCAGCTGCAGCGACAGTCTCCAGCGGGCCGGCAGCAAGATCCAGATATACTGCAGCCCTTGAGCAATTCGCTCCGGCCAAAACAAAGACAGTTGGTATTCCTCACCCACCATCGTCAAAGAGAGCTGGGTACCATCGTATTCCCAATTCAGAAAAGGCTCCTGTACCGCTGTTCTCTCCAGATAAAGCATGGCTCCAAAACAAAAGCAAATCATCAGTGCAATGACAAAAAATAACATACTACTTCTTAGATATGTTCGCATCCCCTGCACCTCCCGTTGAATAGAATGTTTTCCCTCCGCATAAACTGTGAAAAAAGGTCATTTTAAAAAGGCGGAGGATCCAATATGCAAAGACGAAAATCAAGGGGCAGATCGCGGCAGCTACCTCTGCTGCTGTCTGTTCTCGCGCTCTGTTTCATAGGCAGTCGGCTTCTGCCCCTGACTCGACCGATCCTCCGGTCTTCTCTTCAGTCGTTGGCCATGACTTCGGTACTCAGCGCCCAACCTCAAAATTCTGCAGCACTTTGGCGGGAAGAAATGATCTCCTTACAGGATAAACTAAGTGTAGATATACCTGTCGTTGAGGATTTTGAGGAAAATCTACCCGTTTCTGTGGAGGATATAACAGAAGAAAAGGAAGAACTCCCCCCTGTGGTCGAAGATAAAACAGAAGCGGCCCCCTCACTTGTAGAAAGAGCGGACATCCCAAAGGAATATCAAGGGCCTATTATCGAAGAATCCATGTCTGGTCAAAGCAAAAGCGCTGTGCCCTCTTACGGTGCTGCCTTGATCAAAAACAATACCCAGTTCAGTGACCAGGAGATACTGGACATTATCGCTCAGGAATCCAAGCTATCCATAACCACGGATGGCCCTCAAGTCCTGATTTACCACACCCATGCTACCGAAAGCTTCGAACCCTATGACAGCGATATTTATGACACCCGCAACACTTGGCGCTCCACCAATGAAAGAGAAAACATGGTTGCAGTCGGCGATGCAATCGCCGCCGCCATAGAGGCCCATGGCATTCAGGTCATCCATGATACGACCCTCCACGATTATCCTTCCTATAATGGTTCATACGAACGCAGTGCCGTCACCATTCAACATTATTTGGAGGAGTATCCCAGTATCTGTGTGGCGCTGGATATTCATCGGGACGCCATTCAACGGGAGGATACTTTGGTAAAACCGGTCACTACCATCAATGGGCAGAAAGTTGCCCAGCTGATGATTGTTTCCGGCTGTGATGATGGTTCTTTGAATATCCCTACCTGGCAGGATAATCTGCGGCTCGGCGTCCGTTTACAGGATCAAATCGAAAGCTGTTACCCTGGCCTGTGCCGCCCTCTGTTTCTGACTCATCGCAAGTACAATCAGCATTTGACCCATGGATCTCTGCTCTTTGAGGTCGGCTCCCACGGCAATACCCTCAAGGAAGCCCTGCTTTGCGGAGAAATGGCCGGGGACGCTATCGGTGCCTATTTAGCCGAACTGCTGCCTTAGCTTTGCAGCAGGAGCAGCTCCTCCAAGGTCAACGATGGATGAAGGGCTCGATTGATACAGGAAGCCAAGAAAGTGGCTCCTCGCTGGATCAGCAGATCGATCTGCCGCGGCGTAGTCATCATCGGCTCTGCCAAAGGTTCCGGGAGAAGCTCCCCCAAATCCACAACAGTAGGAATCCCCATAGCAATGACCGGTACTCCCAAACTTTCTTCATTCAACCCTTTGCGGGCATTGAGTACGCCCGCCCCCGGAATAATACCTGTATTTGCCAACTGTACCGTGGTACCCAAGCGTTCCAGCGAAGCGGAGGCCATGGCATCGACCACGATTACAGCAGACGGTTTTACCTCCTTTGTCACGGCCCGGATGGTCTCTGCCGCTTCCAGACCAGTCTTACCTAAAACATTGGGAGCGATCGCTGCTACTGTCCGCAGTTCCGGAAAGGTCGCAGACAGGTGTCGTGTCACCAAGACCTGCTCTGCAACAGCAGGCCCAAGAGCATCCGGGGTAATTTCCCGATTTCCTAATCCGGCCACCAGTATTGTCCCTTGCTCCGGCAGCAATTGTCGTAAGCCAACCGCTACTGCTTCTATCCACTGTGGAGAGGCACTGTCCTCCTCCCAGAAAGGAGAAGCTTCTAAAGTCACATACAAGCCGATTGGTTTTCCAATTTTTCGCTGCGCTTCCTCTGTAGCGATCTCCACCATGGTGATCTTCCCCTGCTGCAGAGCTTGTTCTGTATAAAAAACACCTTCCGGAAGGCTATCCGACTGCCGCAAACACTCTGCCGCCAAGTCCGTTCTCATCATGCCTCACTCCTTTCCTCCTTAGTATAAGGAAAAAGAAGAAGCCTATACAGCAAATCCCTGTCCCCGATTCATTGAAATAGGCATTTTCCTATGATAAAATAAAGTATTAGAGTATTTATCATCAGGAGTATTGTATTTATGAAACGCTTTGTATCCTTGTTTCTGGTCCTGTGTCTGCTCTCTGTCACACTCAGCGGCTGCGGCGAAAGTTCCTCGCTGATCCGCTATGATATCGACTCCGGAGCCAGCAATCTGGATCCCCAGTTTGCCACCAGTGAAACGGACCAGATGGTAATCCACAATCTGTTTGAGGGGCTGCTGCGGCAGCTGCCCAACGGCGAAATCGTTCCTGCTTTAACGGAACGCTATGAGATCTCGAAAGATGGCTGTGTCTACACCTTCCATCTGAGGCAGGATGCCCAGTGGAAAAGTGAGCAGCCGGTGACGGCACACGATTTTGTTTTTGCCTTCCACCGGATCTTCAATGCACTGTCCCCTTCCCCCTATGCCCAATATTACTTGTCTCTTAATAATGCACAGGTGGTTTTGGATGGTCTTTTGGGAACCTCTGCTCTCGGTGTTTACGCCACCGATGACTACACCCTCTGCTTCCGTCTGGCTCAGCCGGATTCCTCTTTTTTGGAACGACTGTGCCACTCCTCTGCGATGCCCTGCAATCAGGCCTTCTTTGAAGAAACCCGAGGCAAGTATGGCACAACTCTTTCCAGTGTCCCTTCCTGTGGCCCCTTCTTCCTGAACCTGTGGGACAGCGAGAAACTGTACTTAAAGAAAAACACCCACTACTACGACGAAAACACAGTCCAGACCCCTGGTGTTTATCTGTACATCGATCGGGAAAACAAGTCTGAGGAAGAGATTACTCTTTACGATTTGGTTTTGGACGGAAAATCCGACAGCTGTCCTGTCACTTATGAACAGGCACAAAGTGCCTTGGCTCAAGGTTACAGCTGCCAGGAAAACATTGGCACCGTTTGGGGTTTGGTAGTGAATCCGGAACATCCTCAGCTATCCAACGAGTCCATTCGCCGTGCCTTCTTCCATTCCATCAATCGGCAGGAACTGGACGGCTTTTTGACCGACAACATGGTTTTGACTGACCGCATCATTGCCCCGGAAATTTCTCTCTTTACGGAACCTTATACTGCTGTAACCACAGTAAACAGCGAGATCTACGCTCCAATGGAGGCTCGGGACGAACTGGAAAGCGGACTGGGTGAGATCGGTAGTTTGGCCTTGGACAGCATGGAACTGTTAGTACCGCAAGATGGAGAAGTCCCTTTCCTCTGTGGCATGCTGCAGCAAATGTGGCAGCGGAATCTTTCCGCCTTTGTCAATATCGTTTCCCTGCCTCAGGAGGAACTGGAACGCCGTGTAGCAGCTGGAGACTATGATTTAGCCATCATTCCTTTTACCGCTACCTCCAACAGCCCGTATGATGTGCTGTCCCGCTTTATGAGCGATGCGGTGCTGAATCGTTGGAGCTATGCAGATGAAAGCTACGACCAACTGCTGCAGCAAGCTTCGGCCAGCTCCGAGAAAGCCCTCTCCCAACAGACCTATGCACAGGCAGAGGAGTTGCTCTATCAGAACTGTGTGGTCTTCCCTATGTTCTATGAGATCTCCTACATTCTCTTCGCCCCTAATGTTACAGGTATTGAAATCTATCCTTACGGTGGCATGGTGCGCTTCCAATATGCCCTTGCCATTCGATAAAACACATACAAAAACACGCCCTGACTGTAGTCAGGGCGTGTTTTTTATTGCAAATATTACTGTGCGTTATAGAAAATCTGTGCCAGTGGAGAATCCGGAGACAGGATCAAGGTCTTGTCGCTGCCGCTCATACTGATTTTCGCAGCGTCCAGAGATCGAACGAAGGAATAGAAATCAGCCCGGGATTCATCAGCATAGGCTTCGGACAGGATACGCATGTACTCTGCTTCACCCTCTGCTTCGATTTTGGCAGCTTCGGCCTCCGCCTGAGAAACCTGAATGGAAATGGTCTTGTCGGTTTCCGAACGGATTTTCGTTGCTTCAGATTCACCTTCCGCAATGTAGGAAGCAGCGATATTATTTCGCTCGGAGATCATACGCTCATACACAGCCTGTTTGTTATCATCCGGCAGATCCAGACGCTTGGTCTCGATGGCTACCAGATTGATGCCGTATTTGTCCAGACCATCACCAATATTTTCATTAATGGCTGCAGCCAATGTATCACGGCCGCTGATGATCTCGGTCTGGGACAGGTTGGAAATGACATTCTTCATGGAGTTGTAGACGATGGTACTGATACGAGCTTCCGCATTGGATACATTACCGTTCAGGGTCTGTACAAAGGTCAGCGGATCCGCTACCTGCCACAGAACGAAGCTGTCTGCAACCATGGTCTTTTTATCCTTGGTAATAACATCGGAAATCGGCAGGTCATAGAGCAAAACCGTATTCGGAATGGTTTTTGTATTCTGAATAAACGGCAGCTTGAAGCTGAGACCCGGTTCTTCCTTAATATCCACTACTTTACCGAATTGCTGCACCAGGGTGTACTCATTCGGCATGGTCACAACAAAACAGCTGGAGGACAGCATACTGGCGATCAGCAAAATTACCACCAGTGGGATCAGACGGCCGATCCGCTTTTTCATTTTTTCCAGCTTCACATCCACATAGTTTTCTTTTGGAGTATGTGGGATTCCCTGCTGCATCGTCGGGTCATACTGCTGCTTCGTATTCATATTAAAATTCTGGAAGTTCATTTAGTTCCCTCCTTCGGTGCCGGTCACTGGTTCCAATGGCAGGAACTTGGTGGTATTGCCAGAACCGTCATCAATGATGACTTTCATATTCGGCAGCAGTTCCTCCATCGTTTCATAGAACATGCGCTGTTTGGTGATCAGCGGATTCTTCAGATACTCTTCATACATGGCGTTGAAGCGGGCCACCTGGCCTTCCGCCTCGTTGATACGAGCTTCTTTTACAGCCTCAGCCTGCTGCAGGATCTGGTCTACCTTTGCTTCCGCAGCGGGGAGCTGTTCGCTCTTATACTTATTGGCGTTATTGATGGCAGTCTCTTTGCTCTGCTTTGCAGTCTCTACATTTTTAAAGGCTTCCAAAACCTGCTGTGTTGGAGGTTCTGCGTCCTGAATGGTGATATTCACCGAATGCAGACCCAAATCCTCCTGCTCCAGACGGGTCACCAGCTTTTCTTTGATCTCAGCCTGAATCTCGTTTTTACCGGTAGTGATAACACTGTCAACCGGATAGAGACCGATGGTATCTCGGATGTAGCTCTGGGCCAATGTTTTCAGGATATTCACCGGATCCTCAGAAGCATACAGGAATTTGACCGGGTCGGATACCTGATATTCTACAAAGAAATCCACATTTACAAAGTTATAGTCGGAGGTGATCATCAGAGATTCCGACTCGATGGACTGCTCGGTATTCATATCGTAGCCAATGGGGAAACCATTGATGACGGTAGATACCTTGGTCACCTGCTGCACAAAGGGAAGTTTAAAGTGCAGACCAGGCTGGCTGACGGTGGTGGCAGTACCAAAGGTGGTAACAACAGCCTCTTCCTGCTCATTGATGCTGTACATAGACTGAGTCAGTACCAAGCCGGCAACAACAAGAAGAACAAGGATCGTTCCCATCGCTTTGGGAAGGAAGGATTTTTTCTTTTCCATGTGTTTACTCCTTTACTTTTAAGATGATTGGGGGTGAGTTCCGCTGCAGCGGGTTATATCTTCCACTTACTCATTGGGGATATATCCCTTGAGTAAATAGTACCACAGGATGCCCCAAAACGCAAAGTCTGCCTTGAGCGCCCTACGGTTAATTCGACAAAGTTTTGTCAAAGTCCGGCCAATGGGACATACGATCTCATCCAATCGCCCTCGATCTCCTGTTTTCTCCGTTTTTCATCTTTTTTATCTTCGACTCCTCTTGGTCATTGCTGAAATTTTTCTCCCGCGCCGCCTTCTACCCGATTCACCGTTTTTTACAAGGAAATAGAAAAAAGCCTGTACAAGCACACCAATTTGAATTTTATCAGCAATAAATTCATTGACATGAATTTATTGATTTGCTATAATGAATCCATTAAGAATAATTAGGATAAAAATTTATATTTCTGAATTATATGGCAATATTTTTCATAATGGCAGGTGCTCTATGAAAATTCCAACTTTTATCAATATTCAGCGCTACTCTATCCACGATGGGCAGGGAATTCGAACCACCGTCTTTTTTAAAGGCTGTCCGTTGCGCTGTGTCTGGTGCCACAATCCGGAAAGCCAGTCTTTCCAGCGACAGCTTCTTTTTGACAGCAGTAAATGCTGCGTCTGTGGGGCCTGTATTGCTTCCTGTCCTCAGTCTGCTCTCTCTATCACAGAAGGAACACTTCGTACCAACTGGAGCCAATGCAATGCCTGCGACTGCGATTTTCGCTGCGAAGCTGCCTGTATTCATGAGGCTCGTTTTTTGAGCGGAGAGCAAATCTCCTTAGAAAAACTGCTGAAGCTTCTTCTCCGTGACCGCACCTTTTACGAGGAATCCGGCGGTGGAGTGACTCTGTCCGGCGGCGAGGTTATGGTTCAGGACATGGACTACCTACTGCAGCTTCTGCAAAAACTGAAACAGGAAGAAATCTCTGTCAATATCGATACCTGTGGCTATTGCTCCTATGAGTGTCTGGAGCAGGTACTGCCCTATGTTGATACCTTTCTTTATGATATGAAGGCTTTTTCCGATGAGATTCATCGGCAATATACCGGAGTAAGCAATCAGCTGATTCTGGATAATCTGAAACGCTTGAGTCAAGGGGGCGCCAAGATTAATCTGCGGATCCCTGTGATCTGCGAGGTCAATGGCAGTGACGAGGAAATGGGCAGAATGATCGCCTTTGTGAAGGAACATGTCCGACTGACGCAGGTCAATCTGCTGCCCTATCATCGGGCAGGCTCCGATAAATGGGAGCGTTTGGGCATGAAGGGCGAAACATTCTGCCCGCCATCACCTCAGCGTATGGAGGAATTAAAACAGCTGTGGCTGGATGCCGGAATCGGCCCAGTCTACATCGGCGGATAAACAGGAGGTATGACCATGGAATTGCGAGGAATGAATGAACGAATCCGGGCTTTACGCCAGCAAAGTGTCAGCACCCAGCCTCGTCTTAGTCTGGAACGGGCTGATTTGGAAACCGACGCCTATGAAAAGTATGAAGGCTGCGTTTCCATTCCGGAACTGCGCGCACTGGTGTTCCGTCATTTGATGGAAAATAAGACCCTTTGTATCAACGAAGGGGAACTGATCGTCGGAGAAAAAGGCGATGGCCCGCAGGCCGCCCCAACCTTCCCAGAGTTGTGCTGCCACACCCTGGAGGATATGCAGATTATGAATGATCGGGAGCTGATCTCCTTTAAGGTCAGTGACGCCGACATGGAATTACAGAAAAATAAGATCATTCCTTTCTGGGAGAAACGCTCTATTCGCAATAAAATCCTGAATGCCGTCAGCCCACAGTGGCGAGACTGCTACGAAAGCGGTATCTTTACCGAATTTATGGAACAACGAGGTCCCGGACACACCGTTGGCTCGGAAAATCTGTTCAAAAAGGGCTTCTTGGACTACCAGCAGGAGATCAACGAGGCCATTGCCGCATTGGATTTCCAGAATGACCCCGAAGCTCTGTCCAAAAAAGAGGAATTAAACGCTATGAGCATCTGTTGTGATGCCATGGTCATCCTGGGCAAACGCTATGAAGCTTTGGCCCGAAAAGAAGCAGCGTCCTGCAGCGATCCACAGCGGAAAAGCGAACTACTGCAGATCGCCGAAAACTGTGCTGTTGTTCCTGCTCACCGTCCTCAGACCTTCTGGCAGGCGATCCAGATGTATTGGTTTGTTCATTTGGGTGTTACGACCGAGCTGAACCCTTGGGATGCATACAGTCCCGGCCGCTTGGATCAGCATTTGAATCCTTATTATCAGAACGATGTTCAGCAGGGAATCCTGGATGATGCGAAAGCCTTGGAACTGCTGGAATGTCTTTGGGTCAAATTCAATAACCAGCCTGCACCACCAAAAGTAGGCATTACCTTAAAAGAAAGCAGCACCTATACCGACTTCGCCAACATCAATACCGGCGGTATTACCGCTGATGGTGAGGACGGCGTCAACCCGGTCAGCTATCTGATTTTAGACTGTATGGACGAGATGCGCCTGCTGCAGCCCAGCTCCAATGTACAAATCAGTCGAAAGACTCCGCAGCGCTTCTTAAAACGAGCTTGCGAGATCTCCCGAAAAGGTTGGGGACAGCCCGCCTTCTATAACACCGAGGAGATTATTCAGGAACTGATGAATGCCGGAAAAACCATTGAAGATGCCCGAAAAGGCGGCACCAGCGGCTGTGTGGAAACCGGTGCCTTCGGCAACGAGGCTTACATTCTGACCGGCTATTTCAACCTGCCGAAAATCTTCGAGATTACTCTCCACAATGGCTTGGATCCTGTATCCGGCAAGCAGTTGGGTCTTCCTTGCGGTTCTGCGGAAGATTTCCACACCTATGAACAGCTGATGGAGGCGTATCAAAAACAGATCGAACACTTTGTTCATATCAAAGTCGATGGTTCCAACCGCATCGAATCCATTTATGCTAAGTACATGCCTGTCCCCTTCCTGTCCATCATCACCAATGACTGTATCTCCCGCGGCAAGGACTACAATGCCGGCGGCACCCGCTACAATACCAGTTATATTCAGGGCGTCGGCATTGGTACAATCACAGACTCGCTGGCTGCCATTAAAAAGCATGTGTATGAGGAGAAAAATCTATCCATGAAGGAACTGATGGACGCTCTCCACGCCAACTTTGAGGGCTATGAAGCAGTTCGCCATCTTTTGCTGAACTGCAGCCCGAAATATGGTAACGATGATGACGCCGCTGACAACATTATGAAGGAAGTCTTTGGCATCTATCAGAAATGCGTGACCGGACGGCCCAATATGCGTGGTGGGCAGTACCGCATTAACATGCTGCCAACAACCTGCCATGTTTACTTTGGTGAGGTCATGCTGGCCAGTCCGGACGGCCGTTTGGCCGGACGACCCCTTTCAGAAGGTATTTCCCCTGTGCAGGGTCGGGACAGTCAAGGCCCAACGGCAGTAATCCGTTCTGCCGCAAAAATGGATCATATCAGCACTGGTGGTACACTGCTGAACCAGAAATTCACCCCATCCAATGTAGCCGGAGAGAAGGGCTTGGACAATATGGCCCACTTGATTCGCAGCTATTTCAATCTGGATGGACATCATATCCAGTTCAATGTGGTGGATCGTCAGACGCTGCTGGAAGCACAGAAACATCCAGAGGATTATAAGGATCTGATTGTCCGGGTGGCTGGATACAGCGACTTCTTCCACAACCTCAGCCGTGCACTGCAGGATGAGATCATCAATCGCACAGAACAGAGCTTTTAATATTCAGAAAGAAAGGTGACACACTATGAATAACGCATACTATCAGGTAACGATGCCGCAGAATGAGCCCGTTAACGCCTATGCTGTAGGCAGTACCGCAAGAGAAAGTTTGAAAGCAGAGTTGGCCCGTCAGGCCCAGCTGCAGGTAGAAATCCCTGTCATTATCGGCGGAAAAGAATATTACACCGGTAACACCAAAACTGTTGTTATGCCTCATGACCATCAGCATGTGTTGGCTACCTTCCACATGGCTGGGGAGAAGGAGCTGAAACTGGCCATTCAGGCTGCAATGGACGCCAAAAAAGCTTGGGAAGAACTGCCTTGGGAACATCGTGCTGCAATCTTCCTGAAAGCAGCAGATCTGCTGGCCGGACCATGGCGCGACAAGATCAATGCTGCAACCATGTTGGGTCAGAGTAAAACTGCTTACCAGGCAGAGATCGACTCCGCCTGTGAGCTGGCTGACTTCCTTCGCTTCAATGTGTACTTTGCTCAGGAAATCTACAAACAGCAGCCAAACAACACTCCCGCCGTATGGAATCGGACCGAATACCGCCCTCTGGATGGTTTCGTTGCCGCAATCTCTCCATTTAACTTTACTTCTATTGGCGGCAACCTGTGCACTGCTCCGGCTTTGGTTGGCAACACTGTTCTGTGGAAACCAGCTGCAACCGCAGTTCTGTCCAACTACTACTTCTTCAAACTGATGGAAGAGGCTGGTCTTCCAGCCGGTGTCATCAACTTTGTTCCTTGCGCTGGCAGCGATATGAGCCAGTATGTACTGACCGATGAAAATCTGGCCGGTTTCCACTTCACCGGCTCTACTGCCGTATTCAGCGGCGTATGGAAACTGGTAGGTGAAAATATTGCAAAATACCGCAGCTATCCACGCCTTGTGGGCGAGACCGGCGGTAAAGACTTTATCTTTGCTCATCCAAGCGCCAAAGTGGATGAACTGGTTTCTGCTATGGCTCGCGGTGCTTTTGAGTTCCAGGGTCAGAAATGCTCTGCTGCTTCCCGTGCTTTCATTCCAGCCAGCCTGTGGGATGAAGTAAAGGAGAAGCTGCTGGCAAAAGTCGCTCAACTGAAAGTAGGCGATGTGCAGGACTTCCGCAGTTTCATGGGAGCTGTGATCGATGAAAAATCCTATAACAACATCGTCAACTACATTCAGTATGCTGAAAAATCGGAAGATGCAGAAATCCTCTGCGGCAGCTATGACAATTCCAAGGGCTGGTTTGTACATCCAACTGTGATCCAGGCCAAGAAACCGGACTTCAAAACCATGGTAGAAGAGATCTTTGGCCCAGTTTTGACCGTCTATGTTTACGAAGACAGCAAACTGGAGGAAACGCTGCAGATCTGCGATCAGGCCTCTCCATACGCTCTGACCGGTGCAATCTTCGCTCAGGATCGTCAGGCTATTGTGGAACTGGAACGAGCGCTCCGCAACACAGCCGGCAACTTCTACATCAATGACAAACCAACCGGTGCTGTCATCGGCCAGCAGCCATTTGGTGGCGGTCGTGCCTCCGGTACCAACGATAAGGCTGGCTCCATGCTGAACCTGTATCGCTGGATCAGTCCGCGCTCTGTAAAAGAGAACTTCCTGCCTGCAAAAGAAATTACTTATCCGTTTATGGATGCTGAGTAAACGGATTCTCCCTTGTTTTTACATGAAAAAAGACAGCTCCGAGGTGGCGGAGCTGTCTTTTTTCGTTTTAATTAAATTTTACCTTCCACCTTATGCTCAGGGGAAACTTCCATATTAAATGGGTTTGGATGGTTGATGGTCAGGATCTTAGCAATTTGGTTGGTGTAATTGATCCAGTTGTGCGGGATCGTGGAATCCACCATGATGCTGTCACCGGGGTACAGCGTGTACTGATTCTGATCAAGCATAACGGTTACGACGCCT
>JAGALG010000171.1 GCA_017848075.1 Oscillospiraceae bacterium
AGTTTTTCCTCTTTACTCCATTTTCGCGGTTTGACACCTTTCTTTGTCCCCATTTCTTTCACCTCCTTCTTTATTTTAACAGATATGAAAAAGTAGACACCCACTTTTTGTGAGTGTCTACTTTTATCTTACCAGATGCACCGCCGCAGCGGAGGCTTTCTTTTTTTTCACAATTACAGCGCTTTTGCGTCAACGGAATCCAGATATGCAGAAACAGATTCCATCACTTCGCCCAGAATACCGGTCTGGAATGGCTCACGCAGGTTGCCCACCTTCAGCAGCTGACGGAATGGCAGTGTACCGCCGCATTTGCACATGCTGAGGTAGTCCGGCCAAGCCTGTGGGTCTTTGTCCACCTGACCTCTCTTCCAGAACTGCAGGGCGCAAATCTGTGCCAGAGTGTAGTCGATGTAGTAGAATGGAGAGCCGAAGATATGACCCTGCTGATACCACCAGCAGCCCTTCTCCAGAATGTCGCAGCCTTCATAATCTTTATGAGGCAGGTACATTTTCTCCAGTCTTCTCCAAGTTGCCTTTCTTTCGTCCGGAGTCATGTCCGGATGGTTATATACTTCATGCTGGAAGTGGTCAACCAGCACGCCGTAAGGCACGAATTTCACCGTGCTGCCCAGATGCAGGTAGTGATATTTCTCGGTGTCCTCTTTGAAGAAGCCCTTGCTCCATGGCCATGCAAAGAATTCCATACTCATGGAGAAGATTTCGCAGCTTTCCAGTGTTGGCCAGCAGCATTCCGGAACCGCAATGTCTCTGGACTGGTAGCCCTGGAAGGCGTGACCCATTTCGTGGGTCAGAACATCGGCATCGGCAGAGGTGCCGTTAAAGTTTGCGAAGACGAATGGAACCTTGTAGTCCGGCAAAGCGGTGCAGTAGCCGCCGCTCTGTTTACCCGGCTTGGAAACCAGGTCGGTCAGCTCGTTGTCCACCATCACATCGATGAATTCGGCAGTTTCCGGGGACATTTCGTGGTACATGTTCTGAGCCGCAGCCACCAGCTCCTCCGGAGTGCCCTTTGGGGTTGGGTTGCCGGAGAGGAACTCGATGCTTTCGTCGAAGTAGCGCAGGCGATCCATGCCCAGACGCTCTTTCTGAGCGGCAAAGAGCTTGCCTGCTACCGGAACGATGTGCTTCAGCACTTCGCTGCGGTAGGTTGCCACATCGTTTTCATCGTAGTCGAAGCGTCTCATGCGGATGTAGCCCAGCTCCACAAAGTTCTTGAAGCCCAGCTTTTTGGCGATGGAGTCACGCAGGTGAACCATTTTATCGTAGATCTCGTCGATCTTGCCTTCGTTTTCAGCGAACCAGCCCATGCGCGCATTGTAAGCCCGCTCACGGAGAGCGCGGTCTTTGCTCTGAGTCAGGGCTTTCAGCTGCATCAGGTTGTAGGTTTTGCCCTCAAACTCGATGGAAGCGGAAGCGATCAGCTTGTCGTACTCGGTGCAAAGCTTATTCTCCTCCTGCAGATCCGGAATGATGTCCTCTCGGAAGGATTTCTCGTTGAACTCGGCCTCTTTGAAGAAGGTCAGCGGAATTTTGCCGCTGTTTTTCAGCTCCTCAGCGAATTTGCTGTGAACAACAGCCTGGAAGATCTTGCTTTCCAGTGCGCTGTACAGAGGGCCGTACTCGTTCCAGTAGTCGGTCTCTTTGTCGTAGAATTCGTCACGGGTGTCGATGGAGTGACGGATGCTGCACAGGGTGGCAGCAGTGTTAATGTGGTTGCGCTCGATGTTGATCTCATCGAACACAGCGTAGAAGGCTTCTGCGTTTTCCGCAGCTTCC
>JAGALG010000172.1 GCA_017848075.1 Oscillospiraceae bacterium
CCAGCGGTCGTATTTTCTTTGGAGAAGAGGATGTAACAGAATTGCCTGCAGAAAAGCGGGGAGTGGGCTTGGTGTTCCAAAACTATGCTCTGTATCCTCATTTGACGGTCAAACAGAATATTATGTTCCCACTGCAGAATCTGAAAGGGAAAGACAAACCAAGCAAAGAAGAGATGGAAGCCAAAGCTTTGGAGGCAGCAAAATTGGTGCAGATCGATAGCCTGATGGATCGAAAACCAAGCGAGCTTTCCGGTGGACAGCAGCAGCGTGTTGCCATTGCCCGTGCTTTGGTAAAGATGCCAAAGATTCTGCTGTTGGACGAACCGCTGTCCAATTTGGATGCTCGCCTTCGTCTACAGACACGCGAGGAGATTCGCCGAATCCAGAGGGAAACTGGCATTACGACAATTTTTGTTACCCATGATCAGGAAGAGGCCATGAGTATTTCGGATCTGATCGTTGTAATGAAGGATGGCGTGATTCATCAGATTGGCAAACCTCAGGAGGTTTACGATGAGCCAATTAACCTGTTTGTGGCGACCTTCCTTGGAACCCCACCGATCAATGTATTCAATGCACAGGTGAAGGGAGAAAAACTGTATATTGATGGCAATGCTGTGCTGAATTGCAAAGGAGTGGCCGATCAGGAGGTTTATGCTGCCATTCGTCCGGAAGGATTCCTTTTGGATGAAGAAGGTCCGCTGTGCTGCGAGTTTATCGAAGTTGAAGTAATGGGCCGCGATATTACGGTTGTATCCAAACACAAAGATTGCAGCAATGTGGAGATCCGTTCTATTATCAGCTCCGAAAACAAAGTGGAGTGCAAGTCCGGCACGGTTCATTTCAGCCTGAAGGCCAATAAGGTCTTTCTCTTCCATAAAGAAAGCGAAGAACGCGTTCGCTTTGAGGTAGAATAGGGGGCAGCTGTATGGATAAAAAAGACTGGAAAGCCTGGCTGTATCTTTTGCCGGCAATGCTGTTTTTGGGCGCTTTTATGGTCTACCCGTTGATTGATGTGTTTATCTATTCTTTCGAGGAAGGCTATAACTCCGCATCGCAGACCTTTTTGGGCGTTGGTTTATACAACTATTCCTATGTATTGCGGGACCCCTACTTCCTGCAGGCACTGAAAAATACCTTTATTTTGGTTATGATCACTGTTCCGCTGTCTACAACACTGGCCTTGCTGATTTCTGTCGGACTGAATTCCATTCAAAAACTGAAAAATCTGTTCCAGACCATCTACTTCCTGCCCTATGTGACCAATACATTGGCAGTTGGCTTGGTCTTCATGATCCTCTTTGAAAAAACAGAATACAGCGACGGTTTGATCAATCTGATTCTTGGACTTTTCGGTATGACTCCGGTGGACTTTATCAACGGCCCTTACTGGGCGAAGATGTTTGTCCTTTGTTTTTACACCATTTGGGTGGTGCTGCCGTTTAAGATCCTGATTCTGACCAGCGCATTGGCCTCTGTCAATCAGGACTACTACAACGCTGCCAAGGTTGATGGTGCCAGCAAATGGACGATCTTTCGGCGGATTACGGTTCCGATGATCTCTCCAACTCTGTTTTATTTGATCATTACCGGTTTTATCGGTGCCTTCAAAGCATACAGCGATGCGGTTGCACTCTTTGGCACCGATCTGAATACTGCCGAAATGAATACCATTGTTGGTTATGTGTACGATATGCTGTACGGCAACAGTGGTGGTTATCCGTCCTTCGCATCGGCGGCAGCAATCATTCTGTTTGCAATCGTGCTGACCATTACCTGCATCAATTTGCTGGTCAGCAAAAAACATGTCCACTATTAGCGAGGTGAGAGCATGGAAAAAACAAATTTACAGAAAAAGAAACATTATGGTACAGTCGGTAAAGCCGTTGTTTATGTTTTGCTGACCGTTTGGGCCATTGCGGTGCTGTTTCCTTTTTATTGGATGCTTTTGACCTCTATAAAAAGCTATAGTGCCTACAACTCGGAATATATCCCACAGTTCTTTACACTCTCTCCGACCTTGCAGAACTATGTGGATGTATTTACAACAGTGCCGTTGGCAGATTATCTGCTGAACACCTTGATTTTTACAGTTCTCACCACGGGAATTATGTTGGTCGTGACAGTACTGGCAGCCTTTGCTTTTTCCAGACTGCAGTTTAAAGGGAAAGATTTGGCTTTTACCTTGTTTCTGTCCTTGATGATGATCCCCAGTGAGCTGGTAGTCATCACCAATTTTGTGACGATCACCAATATGGAACTGCGAGACAGCTTCCTGGGCCTGATTTTGCCCTCAGTCACTTCCGTATTTTATATCTATCTGTTGAAAGAAAATTTCTCTCAGATTCCGGATGAGCTGTATTATGCAGCGAAAGTGGATGGTACTTCGGATTTGAAATATTTGCTGAAAGTGATGATTCCGATTTGTCGTCCAACCCTGATTACAATTACCATTTTAAAAGTGATCGAGTGCTGGAACTCCTATGTATGGCCACGATTGATCACCGATGATCCGGCCTACTTCCTTGTTTCCAATGGTATTCAGGAGATCCGGGAAAATGGTCTGGGAAGGGAAAATATTCCGGCCATGATGGCGGCAGTTGTTGTCATTTCTATCCCACTTATTCTGCTCTTCCTGATTTTCCACAAAAAAATTATGGAAGGTGTTTCGAGGGGAGGTACCAAAGGATGATGAAGAAAATTTCGCTTCTTGTCGCTTCTGCGTTGCTGTTGCTTACTTTCAGCGCTTGCCATGGCTCAAGAGGGCTGGATGCCTTTGTGATCCCGAAGGAATTTGACACTTCACGGGATTATGAGATCACATTCTGGGCAAAAAACGACACCAATAAAACCCAAACAGAGATCTACCAAAAAGCCATTGATGATTTTGAGGAATTGTACCCCAATATTACCGTCAACCTGCGCTTGTATACCGACTATGGCCGTATTTACAATGATGACCATTTGTCCAATTACTCATATCAAAAATTGGCTCAGTTGCAGGAAGCATTGAGTCTTCTCTTTCATA
>JAGALG010000173.1 GCA_017848075.1 Oscillospiraceae bacterium
AGTTGATATACATATGAGCAGCCAAATAACGGTCTGCATCATAGCCTTCGGCAGAGATTGGAATACAAGCAGCATCGGCGAACCAGTTGCTGCCCTCCTCCGGAATCACAAAGCGCAGATCCTCGTTTTCTGCCATCATATTCACGGCGTCACCAGCATAATAAGGTGCTAAAGCTGCTTCGCCGCCCTGCATCTATCGAAAATCTGGTCCATAACATAGGCCTGAACCAGCGGTTTCTGTACCTTCAGCTCGCCGGCCGCCTCATCCAGCTGAGCCGGATCGCTGGCATTGATGTCATAGCCCAGACGCATCAGCGTCAGACCAAAGGCATCACGGGAGTTGGAGAACATCAGAATCTCACCGGCGTAAGCCTCGTCCCAAAGAATATCCCAGCTGGTCGGATCAAAGCCCAGTTTATCATAGTTGTAAATCAGGCCAACTGTACCCCAGGTATACGGCACAGAATATTCATTCTGCGGATCATACTCCGGATTGACGAAACGATCGTCAATGTACTGGAAGTTTGGGAGCAGGCTGAAGTCCAGTTTCTGCAGCATCTCCTCTTGAATCATACGGGAAACCATATAATCCGATGGGAAGATCACATCGTAGTTGGAGCTGCCGCTTTTGATTTTGGCGTACATGGATTCGTTGGTGTCGAACAGGGTGTAGTTGACCGTAATTCCGGTCAGCTTTTCAAACTCTGCATTGACATCCATGCAGCCGTCATCACCGTTGGCGATGTACTCGCCCCAGTTATAAACATTGATGGAGATATCTTTGCCTTTCAGCTGGGAGTAGTAGTCTGCATCATAATTTGCTTCTCGTTCCTCAT
Source organism: Oscillospiraceae bacterium (assembly GCA_017848075.1). Lineage (GTDB taxonomy): Bacteria > Bacillota > Clostridia > Oscillospirales > Ruminococcaceae > Negativibacillus. Next base: position 837 of record JAGALG010000173.1, read on the forward strand.
CAGCAAAGACAGACAAAGACAGGGAAGAAACCATCAGGGCAGCCATAAAAACAGAAAGGATTCGTTTCATTTAATGGCCTCCCTTCTTTCCGCGGAGCTGCTGCTCCTTGCGGATGGAGTAGAAGTTGTTCAGCACCAGAATACCCAGCACCACAATAAAGATGATCGTAGACAGTGCGTTGATCTTTGGCGTTACACGACGACGGGTCTGGCTGTAAATAACCAACGGCAGGGTCTGGGATGCCGGGCCGTTGACGAAGTAGGAAACCACGAAGTCATCGATGGACAGGGTCAGTGCCATAACAAAACCAGACAGGATACCCGGCATGATTTCCGGGATTACAACCTTGAAATAAGCCTGCAGCGGATTGCAGCCCAAGTCCAGTGCTGCATCATAGATATGTTTATCCATAGCCCGCAGCTTTGGCATAACATTCAGTACCACATAAGGCACTGAGAAGGTGATATGAGCCAAAATCAAGGTTCCCACACCGAACTCAATGCGCAGATAGGTAAACAGCAGCATCAGAGATACACCGATAATGATATCCGGGTTTACCATTGGCAGGTAGTTCAAAGTCATAAAGACAGAACGCAGCTTCTTGTTCATCTTATTCAGACCGATGGCTGCAGAGGTACCCAGCACTGTTGCGATCACAGAGGATACCAAAGCGACTACCAAAGTCAATACCAAAGCGGAGATGATCTCCTCATCGTGGAACAGATCCGTGTACCAGTGGGTGGTGAAACCGGCCCAGGTATTACGGCTCTTGCTGTCATTAAAGGAAAAGACGATCAGCACAGCAATCGGAGCATACAGGAAGAGCATGACCAACGCTGTGTACAGATTGGAAAGAAGGTTATGCTTTTTCATTATTTAATCCTGCCTCCCATCGTTTCATCTTCGGTATCGCCCACAATGCTCATGCACAGCAGAACGATGACCATCAGTACCAGTGAGATGGCGGAACCCAAATTCGGGTTATAGGTATTTCCAAGGAACTGCAAGTCGATGATATCACCGATCAGCTGGTTGGTACCGCCGCCCAGCATCTTGGAAATAATAAAGGTGCTGACTGCCGGCACGAATACCATTGTCACACCAGAGCTGACACCCGGCAGAGACAGAGGCAGTACAACCTTGGTGATAACTTTAATACTGTTAGCACCCAAATCCTGAGCGGCCTCGATCACATCGTTGCCGATCTTGGACATGGTGGTATACAGCGGAAGAATCATAAAGGGCAGATAGTTATAAACCATACCCAAAATAACCGCACCCTGGGTATTGATCATGCGGATCGGCTCAAAGCCCAACAGCATGATCAAGCGGTTGATCAGACCATTGTTCTCCAAAATGGTCATCCACGCATAGGTACGCAGCAGGAAGTTCATCCACATAGGCAGCATACACAGCATCAGCAGGGTACTTCCGGTGACGCCTTTTTTGCGGGAGATGATATAGGCCATAGGGTATGCGATCAGAACACAAAGCACCGTGGCAATGGCCGCCAGCTTAATGGAGCGGAACAAAACGCTCATGTGCTCACCGGCTGCCGCAATATTTGCAATGGTAAAGTTGCCTGCCGTATCCGTCAGGGCAAAGTATACGATCAAGCCCAGCGGCACTGCAATAAACACGATAGCCCAAGCCATATAAGGAAAGGCCGGCGTGGTCGAAACGATTTTGCTGAACAGACTGTTTTTATCGTTCAGTGAGTTACGGATGCGTTCTTTCATCAGCGCACCTCCATCTTCTTCATGATGTGAATATCCGATGGTTTCACATTCATGCCGATGAGAGCGCCTACCTCCTGACTCTGGGTGGAATGAATCAGCCATTTATAGCCGTGAGCGTCCACTGTGATCTCATAATGTACGCCTTTGAACACAACCGATTCCACCACACCACTGATTGGGGAGGTCTCGTAGTCGCCCACAATAATATCCTCCGGACGGATCACAACATCTACCCGTTCATTGAGTGCGAAGCCCTTGTCCACACACTTGAAGGCCTGTCCTGCGAATTCGACTTCGTAGTCTTCGTACATCACGCCGTCGATAATATTGCTTTCACCAATAAAGTCAGCAACGAAGGCGTTGACTGGTTCGTTATAAATATCCTGCGGAGTACCGATCTGCAAAATCTGGCCATCTCTCATAACAACCACACGGTCAGACATAGTCAAAGCCTCTTCCTGATCGTGAGTAACATAAATGAAAGTGATTTTCAGACTTTTCTGGATACGCATCAGCTCGGTCTGCATATCTTTACGCAGTTTCAAATCCAAAGCACCCAGCGGTTCGTCCAGCAGCAGAACCTTTGGTTCGTTGATCAGAGCGCGAGCAATCGCAACACGCTGCTGCTGACCGCCGGACAGCTGGTTGATGTTTCTGTTTTCAAAGCCGGAGAGGTTGACCAAAGCCAGCATCTCCTTAACTTTTCTTGCGATGATTTTCTTGTCCATCTTTTTGACATTGAGACCGAAGGCCACATTGTCAAAAACATTCAGATGTGGAAACAGCGCATAACGCTGGAAAACAGTATTGATATTGCGCTTATAAGGCGGAACACCGTTAATTTTCACACCATCAAAAAAAATGTCACCCTCTGTAGGCTCGGCAAAGCCGCCGATAATTCGCAGCGTGGTAGTTTTACCACAGCCGGATGGGCCTAAAAATGTGACAAACTCCTCGTCGTGAATATCCAGATCAATACCCTTCAATACACGATGACCGTCCTCGAATTCTACAATGACATTCTTCAGACTAATCAAAATATTTTCTTTCATCATTGCATCCCCCTTTGCGGATTTTAGTCGAGCAGGTAACCGGAGAATCCTCCTTAAAAAACCCTGCTAACCCACAGCATCCTTATACCGCTTCCCGCAAAAGGCTTGAATCTAATCGTGATCTCCCACTCACCGAAAGAAGACCCGTTTTTAGGCGGTACCTTTGTTCTGCTGTGATTCGTGTGGTGATATACGCCGCACACTGATCATTTTGTAGATGCCAAAACATCGATTCTACTATATCACATTCCCAACATAAGTCAATGTATTTACGAATTATTTTGATTTTTTCGGGATTTTCTCTTAAAAAATCGAATTTTTTCAGCGTTTTACCCGATTTTTCTCTGAATCCTCAAAAATCCTTTGAATTGTTCCGCTTTTTTCCCGATTTCACATAGAGGGAAAATATGTTATACTAAACACAGAAAGGATCTGATTTCATGAAACAAACGACACTTTGCTATATAGAAAAAGATGGCTGTTACCTGATGCTACATCGTATCAAGAAGGAAAACGATGAAAACAAGGATAAGTGGATCGGTATTGGCGGCAAATTCGAGGACAAAGAAAGCCCCGAAGACTGTGTCCTGCGTGAAACGCTGGAGGAGACTGGCCTGACTCTCGACTCCTATCGTTACCGGGGGTTAGTGACCTTTGTGTCCGATCGTTGGCCAACGGAATATATGCACCTGTTCCACGCCGATGGCTTCCATGGGGAACTGAAAAGCTGTGATGAAGGTGATCTGCAGTGGCTTCCGAAGGAGACCCTCTACTCCCTGCCCATGTGGGAGGGCGACAAGATCTTCCTCGAATTGCTGGACAGCGACTGCCCATTCTTCTCCCTGAAACTGGTTTATGAGGGAGAGAACCTGATCCAAGCTGTATTGGATGGCAAAACCATCGTCAAGAAATCATAAGAAAGAA
>JAGALG010000174.1 GCA_017848075.1 Oscillospiraceae bacterium
CAGCCCTTACATTCAGAATGTCTGCACCGTATTCATGCTGCTCTTTGGTGTGAACTTTAACCTGTACTATCTGCTGCTTTTGGGCAGCTTCAAGGCTGTGCTGAAGGACGAGGAGCTGCGGGCTTATCTGGGCATTTTCGCCGGAGCCACTCTGCTGATCGCATGGGATGTGACTTCCATGATGGGCAGCTTTGGCGAGGCGCTGCATCACGCCGCCTTCACCGTTTCCACCATTATGAGCTCCACCGGCTTTGCCACCACGGACTTCGACCAGTGGCCCGGCTTCTCCAAGAGCATCATCCTTGTGCTGATGCTGCTGGGCGCCATGGCCGGCAGTACCGGCGGCGGTATGAAGACCAGCCGTTTGGTGCTGATGATCAAGGATCTGCGCTGCAACATCGGCCGCACTCTGAAGCCACGAAGCGTGAAGCTGGTTCACATGAACGGCCAGCCGGTCAGCGATAAGGTGCTGCAGGGCGTCAGCGCCTACATGGCGGCCTACTGGATCATCATTTTCGCTTCGGTGCTCTTGATCTCTCTCAACGAAGTGCCGCTGGAAACCAGTATTTCCGCTGTCTTCAGCTGCTTCAATAACATTGGCCCCGGCTTGCAGCTGGTAGGCCCTATGTGCAACTACGGCCATCTGAGCAACCTGAGCAAGATCGTCCTGTCGTTGGATATGCTGCTGGGCCGTCTGGAGATCTTCCCGATGCTGGCTCTCCTGAGCCGCAGCAGCTGGAGCAGAAAAAGATTCCACTAAATTGCTGTTGAAAAAACCATCCGCAAGGGTGGTTTTTTTCTTGTACTGGCAGGGGCTTTGTGCTATAGTGAGATCAGAATGGATGAGTAGGAGGCGGTACAATGAGCGAAAAAAGCAGATTTGGGGGCTTATCGGCGGCGCAGCTGCGGCTGATCGCTATGGGGCTCATGCTGCTGGATCATCTTTGGGCCACGGTGGTGCCCGGAAATCTGTGGATGACCTGTTTGGGAAGGCTGGCCTTTCCCATTTTTGCCTTCCAGATCGCGGAGGGCTACGCCCATACCAGCGACCTTGGCCGCTACAAAAAGCGGCTGCTGCTGTGGGCGCTGCTGTCGGAGCTGCCCTTTAACCTGATGTTCGGCAGCTGGTTCTATCCCTTCCATCAGAATGTGCTGTTTACACTGCTTCTGGGTCTTTTGGCCATTGAAGCGGTGGAGAAGGGCAAAAGGGAGGAGGCAGCGCTGAAAAGCTGGTTCTTTTCCATTGCTGTGCCCTTCGGCTGTTTGGCCTTGGCAGCAGTGGGCTTTGTGGATTACAGCTGGCTGGGTGTAGCCACGGTGCTGGGCTTCCACCTGCTGCGGAACAGCAAGCTGGGACAGCTGGCTCTGCTGATCGTGCTGAACCAGTTCTGCATCGAGGGACAGGGCGTTGAGCTTTTGAGAGGAGCCTTCTTCCTGCAGCTGCAGGCCTTTGCGGTGCTGGCGCTGCCGCTGATTTGGCTGTACAACGGACAAAAGGGCAGAGGGCCCAATGTGGGCTACTGGTTTTATCCGCTGCACATGCTGATTTTGGGACTTCTGGGTCGTTTTTTATAGTTCTATTATACCACAAAGTGTGACACTGTGCGTCCGCATTTTTTCCGGAGTGGGCGAC
>JAGALG010000022.1 GCA_017848075.1 Oscillospiraceae bacterium
ACACCTACACCCATGTTACCGACTCGGAAGGCAACACCATTCTGGAGAAGGATACCAAGCAGGTTCGCGTTGTTTCGGAACAGACCGCAACCATCCTGAATAAAATGCTGCAGACTGTTGTAACGCAGGGTACCGGTGCTGCTGCAAACCTGTCTGCGATTGGTATGCCGGCCGGCGGTAAAACCGGTTCCTCCACTGGTACTAAGCTGGTCAACGGTGTTCTGACTCCGGTGGATAACAACAACCTGTGGTTCGTCGGCTATACTCCATACTACATTACGGGCGTATGGATGGGTTATGACGACAACAGCGAGATCTACTACTCCGTTTACCCAACTCCAAAACTGTGGAAGAACATCATGCTCCCACTCCATGAGGGCTTGGAACCAAAACAGTTTGAAGAGAATGAACATGTTATCGAAATGACCTACTGTAAAGATTCCGGTGAGATTGCTGTAGCCGGCTGCACCAATACTGCGGTAGGCTGGTACAAAGATACCGTTGTTCCATCCAACTGCACACTCCACGGAAGTACGCAGTCCTCCCGCTACGACGATGAGGACGAGGAGGAAGATGACCCATTTGACTGGGGTTCCTTCTTCGGCAGAGACGATGAAGAGGAAGAATAAAGCAATCGAAACCCGCTCTGAAAAGAGCGGGTTTCTTTGTTTAACTGAGCATTTTCCACATATAATAGACCTATTCTTGCCGCTTTCTCCAAACTTTTGGGAATATCAGTAAAAAGCCCTTGACTTAATCGCTTTAAAGTTTTAAACTGCTAATCATAGCCCGGCTTTTGAACGCCGGGAGTAGGATTGATTGTGAAAGAAGGCTGTTACTATGAAAAAGAGATTCTTTGCCGCTCTGCTGGCTGCTGCTATGACCCTATCTATGGCTGCTTGCTCGGACAGCAGCACTGCCAACAAAAATGATGATACTTTTGTGATTGGCATCTGCCAGTATGCGCCTCACCCTGCGCTGGATGCCGCTACCGATGGTTTCAAAGAAAAACTCACGGAACTGATGGAAGCAAACGGCAAAACCGTAGAATTTCAGGAACAGAACGCCAATGGTGAAGCCTCTGCCTGCGGCACCATTGCCAACAACTTTGTTTCCTCCAAGGTGGATCTGATCTTTACTAACGCAACTGCACCGCTGCAGTCTGCGATTTCCGCAACCAGCACCATTCCAATTCTCGGCACCTCTGTTACCAGCTTTGGTGTTGCCCTGGACGATGCTGATATGGGTGACACAACTGGCCGTAATGTTTCCGGTACCTCTGACCTGGCTCCACTGGATCAGCAGGCCGCAGTTCTCCATGAATGGTTCCCTGATGCCAAAAAAGTTGGTATTCTGTACACCTCCAGTGAAGCCAACTCTCAGTACCAGGCAGATGTGATCACCCCTCATCTGGAAGCTTTGGGCTACACAGTAGAGCTGTACTCTTTCTCCGACTCCAATGACCTGGCTACCGTTGCAACCAACGCCTGCCAGAATGTCGATGTAATCTATGTGCCAACGGATAACACTGTAGCCGATAACACCGGTATTATTTCTAATATTGCGATTCCTGCCGGTGTTCCTGTTATTGCCGGTGAAGAAGGTGCTTGTGCAGGCTGCGGCGTTGCTTCTCTGTCCATCAGTTACAATGATATCGGTCAGGTAACCGCAGAAATGGCCTACGATATTCTGGTCAATGGTGCTGATATCTCCACAATGCCAATCCAGTACGCACCGACCCTTACTAAGAAGTATAATCCAACTATCTGCGAGCAGCTGAAGATCAGCAATATCCCAGCTGGCTACACAGCAATCGAAGAGTAAGAAACATAAAAGGGTGCCGCTCGATTTTCCGGCACCCTTTCTGTATTTTAGTGTAAATTTATCAACAATTTATACAAATTCGACCATAAAACTGTAAAATCTATTGACTGATCCGTTTTAAAGTATTAAACTCTTAAACAAGCCCCTCTGTGTCGGGCTGTAACTCTTGAAAGAAGGCTTTTCTATGAAAAAACGACTGATGGCTACGCTGCTTGCTGCAGCAGCTGCTTTTACAATGACAGCCTGTTCTTCCGGTAACGGAGCGGATTATGTAGTTGGTATCTGTCAGTATGCTCCTCATCCTTCTCTGGATCAGGCAACCGAAGGTTTTCAGGCAAAACTGACTGAACTGGTGGAGGCCGAAGGAAAAACCATCGAATTCCAGCTGCAGAACGCCAATGGCGAGGCTTCGACTTGCGGTACAATTATCAATGGCTTTGTCTCATCTGATGTGGATCTGATCTTAGCCAATGCTACTCCGCCGCTGCAGACCGCTATGTCTTCGACCAATACTATTCCAATCCTCGGCACCTCTATTTCCAGCTACAGTGTTGCCCTGGATGAGCCGGACATGGGTGAATCCACAGGAAAAAATGTTTCCGGTACATCCGACCTGGCTCCACTGGATCAGCAGGCTGCTGTTATCAAAGAATGGTTCCCGGATGCCAAAAAGGTTGGTGCTCTCTTTACCTCCAGTGAACCCAATTCCCGCTATCAGGTGGATGTGATCACACCACATCTGGAGGCTTTGGGCTATACTGTAACGGAGTATTCCTTCTCGGATTCCAATGATATGGCAACCGTTGCTACCAAAGCTTGTCAGGATAGCGATGTGATCTATGTACCAACGGATAATACTGTAGCAGATAATACCGGTATTCTGGGTAATATCGCCCTGCCGGCTGGTGTGCCCGTTATTTCCGGTGAGGAATCCACCTGTAAGGCCTGTGGCGTTGCTTCTCTGTCCATCAGTTATGAAGAGCTGGGACAGGTAACCGGTGAAATGGCCTTTGAGATTTTGGTCAATGGTGCCGATATCTCCACGATGCCAATCCAGTACGCACCAACCATGACGAAAAAATACAATCCAAAAGTAGTAGAACAGCTCAATCTGTCTATTCCAGATGGTTATGTTGCTTTGGAAATCGAAGAATAATTTCTGAAAATAAGAACACAGTATAAAAGGACATGGGCAGCGGGACATGAGCCTGCTGCCCATATCTTTGGGGGAGGAACTATTTTGAATATTATGAATCTGATCAACGCTATGCCTGGCGCAGTGGCTCAGGGACTGATCTGGGGCATTATGGCTATTGGCGTTTATATTACTTATCGCGTGCTGGATGTGGCAGATCTGACTGTAGACGGCTCGATTACCACCGGTGGTGTTGTTTGTGTTATGATGATGCTGGCTGGGTACCCGGCCTGGATCTCCATGCTGGGCGCTTTGGCAGCCGGTATGCTGGCAGGTCTTGTGACCGGTTTGCTCCACACTGCTATGGGCATTCCTGCGCTGCTGTCCGGTATTTTGACGCAGCTTTCTCTGTACTCCATCAACCTGCGTATCATGCAAAAATCCAACCAGTCCATCAGCGTCGATAAGTATGACCTGTTGGTATCTTTGCGCTACATTATGCCTGCCATTGCAGTATGTGCTGTTCTGGTCGTTGTGATCATTGCCGTGCTGTACTGGTTCTTTGGTACTTCTTTGGGCTGCTCCATCCGTGCTACCGGTGCAAACCCCAATATGTCCCGCGCACAGGGCATCAATGTCAATGTAACCAAAATCATCGGCCTGATGATTTCCAATGGTCTGGTGGCTCTCTCCGGTGCACTGCTGAGCCAGTACAACGGCTTCGCCGATGTAAAAATGGGCATTGGTGCGATCGTCATTGGTTTGGCTGCCGTGATTATCGGTGATGTGATCTTCGGTAAATTCTTCCTCAACTTTGCCAGCAAGCTGTTGGCTGTTGTATTTGGCGCCATTATTTACTACATGGTTTTGCAGATCGTTTTCTGGTTTGGTCTCAATTCCGACTATCTGAAACTGCTGACCGCTGTGATCGTTGCTGTATTCCTTGCAATCCCTTACTGGAAGAGCGAATACTTTAGTAAACCTGTGAAAAGAGGGGAATAAACTATGCTGGAACTGAAAAATATTTATAAAACCTTCAATGCAGGTACCGTAAACGAAAAGCGGGCTATCAATGGCGTCAACCTGAGCCTGGAGGACGGTGACTTTGTCACCATCATTGGCGGCAATGGTGCCGGTAAATCCACCATTCTGAACCTGATTGCCGGTGTATTCCCTGTCGACGAGGGCAGCATTACCCTCAATGGCATTGACCTGACTCATCTGCCGGAGCACAAACGCGCCAACTATCTGGGCCGTGTGTTCCAGGACCCAATGATGGGTACAGCTGCTACCATGGGCATCGAAGAAAACCTGGCATTGGCTTATCGCCGCGGTCAGTTCCGTGGCCTGGGCAACGGTATCAGCAACAAAGAGCGTGAGCTCTATCGGGAGAAATTGGCTACTTTGGGACTGGGTCTGGAAGATCGCATGACCAGCAAAGTGGGCCTTCTGTCCGGTGGTCAGAGAC
>JAGALG010000175.1 GCA_017848075.1 Oscillospiraceae bacterium
ATTCTGTTCGGCAGCTTCTTCCAGCAGATGTACAATACGGTGGACGCAATTATTGTTGGCCAGTTTGTCGGCAAGGCTGCGCTGGCTGCGGTTGGCGGCGCCACCAATGTCCTGATCAGCTTCCTTGTCAATCTGTTTGTGGGCATCGCCTCCGGTGCAACGGTCATTATCGCACAGCAGTATGGTGCACAGCGTATCGACCAGGTAAAAAAATCCGTTCACACTTCCATGGCACTGACCTTTATTGCCGGCATAGGCATTATGGTGCTGGGCTACTTCCTGTCCAATCCCGCTCTGATGATGATGGGCACTCCGGATGATATTTTAGGTTATGCCACCACATACATGCAGATTTACTTCCTGGGCAGTATTCCTTCTTTTGTATATAACATTGGTTCCGGTATTCTCCGTGCTGTCGGTGACAATAAGCGACCACTGTACTTCCTGATTGCTGCCTGTGTAACCAATATCGTTTTGGATGTCGTCTTTGTTTTGGGCTTCCACATGGGGGTTGCCGGTGCTGCTTTGGCTACGATCGCATCTCAGTTAGTCTCTGCCGTATTGGTTATGGCATGCCTGCTGAAAACTCCGCTTCCAGTTCGTGTGGATCCAAAAGCCATTTCTTTGGATTCGGAGTACTTGAGAGAAATCCTTCGCGTTGGTATTCCTACCGGTATCCAGTCCAATATGTATACCATCTCCAACATCTGTTTGCAGGCCAGCGTTAACTCCTTCGGCACCGATACAGTAGCCGCATGGACAGCATTTGGCAAGGTGGATGGCTTCTACTGGATGATCAGCGGTGCCTTTGGCATTGCAATCACAACTTTTGTAGGCCAGAACTACGGTGCCGGCCGCTATGATCGTGTTCGCAAATCCATCAAAACCGGTATGATCATGAACTTCGCAGTCAGTGCTTTCGTTGGTGTACTGTTCTGTGCCTTCGCCCGTCCGCTGTTGAGCATGTTCTCCAGCGACCCAACTGTTCTGGATCTGGGTGTTCGCATTGTATTCCTGACTGCACCATTTTATGTATGCTTCGTCTGCATCGAGATTCTGTCCAGTGCGATCCGCGGCTGCGGCAATGCCATGGCAACTATGCTTTTGACCTGCTTTGGTGTTTGTGTGATTCGTGTGGCTTGGGTCTTCCTGATTCTGCCAATCTTCCGCAGCTTCGATATGGTTGTTATCAGCTATCCAATCAGCTGGACTATTGCATCCATCATGTTCGTGACCTACTATCTGAAAGCTAACTGGCTGAAACAATACTAAACCAAAAAAGACCTCTTATCCAAGAGGTCTTTTTCTTTGCCTTATTCCCGCAGCAGACGCTCTTTTTCCAGAGCCTCTTTTTTGCCATGAATTCTACCCAAGCCATAGCTCAGGAATGCGGCACAAAGCAGATTCAACCAACTCATATTGACAGGAGATGCCACATTTCCCATTCCGATCAATACATTCGCCACACAAACAAGCAGCAACAGCTGTCCAATTTTATTCAAATGCTCAATACGGGAATCGATATCCGAAAAGATATCGAACTCACCCAACTCTGCTTTTTTACGGAAAAAGATCCATTTTACCATGCGGCCAATATATTCGGCACCGGTCTCCTCCATAAAGCGAATATAGTCCTCGTCATGCTCCCGCATTTCCAGACGAACCGTATATTCTCCCGCTTCGCAGGAGACAAAATGGTAAGTACAGAAACCCAAACGATCCAGTACCCAGCCGCTCTGTGCCATGGCATTCAGCCATTGTTCCTCTTTTTCAAAGTCCCACACCCAGAACCATTTCCGTACTGTTTTTCTTTCTGCCATACAGCTTCCTCCTCTACTCATGAATCTTTTGTTCCTGCTGCAGATCCTGCAATTTGTAGCTCAGGCTCTTACAGCCACCCCACAGCCATACCGCCACCAGTACGCAAGGAATCAGACCAAACATACTGACCAAGGCACCCCGGTCTCCCAGCCAAGCTGCTACAAAAGCCATCAGATAATTGATCGACAGCAACACGGTCAACAAGATACGCAGCATATTCATCATGTTATAAATGCGTGTCAAATGATCCATGCGGGAACGGACATCGGAAAAAAGCTTAAAGTCCGTACCATCATTCCGCTTTCGGAAGTAAACCCACCACAGATATCCGCCGATTTTTTCAATTCCGGCCTCCTCCATGAAACGGATGTACTCCTCTCCATTCTCCTTATCGATCATTTCCAGTCGGTACTGATATTGATTGGGCTCCCCTTTTTCAAAGCGATAAATCATACCCATATAAATCTTCTGCAAATGCCAGCCCTGTGCCTCCATATGGTTCAGCCACAGCTCTTCCAGCTCATATTCCCATGCGGCAAAGAGTTTAAATTCCGTTCTTGTCATTGTCCCAACCTCCTGCAACTGCTTCTCCGTTTTTTACCAATTCTTTCAGTCTGCGGAGCTCTGCGGCAGCAGCCGCCTTGCCCAAATCTGTGATCTGATACTCTTTTTTTCGGCTGTTCTCTTCTGATGGCAGGGCAATGATCCATTTCTTGTCCACCAGAGAGCTGAGTGCGCCATACAGGGTACCGGCCGCCAGTTTTACTCGTCCTCCACTCATTTTCTCCACGCTCTGCATAATGCCATAACCGTGGATCGGCTGTTCCATCGAGATCAAAATGTAGAATACAGCCTCCGTCAACGCAATGGATTCCATAAGCTCACCTCTTTCGTTTGCCGTTATATCGGCTTCCGTTATAGTAATTATATCGTGAGCCGATATAATTGTCAAGTATTGCAGTAAAAAGAAACCGGAGTTTCTGGATCAATCCAGAAACTCCGGTGTTTTGTTTTCTTGATATTGTTGGAAGGCCGCCTCCAGTTCGGGCAAATCCTCTGTGGTACAACGACGGAACAGTTTCTCCGGGATACACAGACACTGAGAAAAGTGGCTGATACGGCGCTCCACTGTGCCGTGGGCTCTGGCATAGCCCACCACATCGGAGGACACACCTAAAATTCCGGCGATCTGCTGCTGCGTCATTCCATAGATCTCCTCGATGGCATCATAGAGATTCAGCTCCACCGCTTCACCACGGCTATCCTGTTCCACAGCAGAAAGGAAAGCATCCAGCTCCATTTTTCCGGCCTGATAGGGCTTTTTCAGATACCATGGGGCATCATCCACAACCGGAAGCAGGGACTCCTCACTGATTTCCCACAGCTCACAACTGTCCTCATCGGATTCCACTGCCTGTCCAAAACCTTTGGCCGTACAGAAGCCGCCGAAATTAAACTGACAATGACCACAGTTTCTCTCAAATTTCATGTGCTCGCCCCCTTCCGCTGTCTCTATTCATAGTGTAACACAAATATGCTGATTTTTCAAAGCTTTATTCCCGATCCAAAGCGCCTTTATACAGCTCACCTTTTTTGAATCCGGTTTGTTTTGCCACATCCTTGGCCGCACTGGACAGTGGGGTTCCTTTGGCGCTGAGAGACAGTACCATATCAATGGCCTGTTCCAAAGTAAAGCTTACTTCACCGGCTTCCTCCGGAGCACCCTCTACGATCAGCACATACTCTCCTTTCGGATTGCGCTCTTCGTATTCCGCAATGGCACCGTCCAAATCGGTACGGTCCACTTCTTCATGGATCTTGGTCAATTCCCGGCACAGGCTGATCTTTCGGTTACCCAGAACCTTTCTCATATCTGCCAAAGTATCTTTCAGTTTATGGGGCGCTTCATAGAAAATCAGGGTTCTTGGCTCATTTTTCAAAGCCTCCAGATTTTCCATACGGCCGGACTTGTTGGTGGTCAAAAAGCCTTCAAATACAAATTTACTGGTGTTCAGTCCCGACAGTGCCAGAGCGGAGATCGCCGCACTTGGCCCCGGAACCACCTGCACAATGATGTCATTCTGTGCACAGAGGCGAACCAAATCCTCACCCGGGTCAGAAATGCATGGCATGCCGGCATCGGTCACAATGGCGCCGTTCTCACCACTCAGCAGCTTGGCAATGATGACCTCGCCCTTTTCCCGGATATTATGATCGTGGTAGCTGACCATGGGCTTCTTAATATCAAAGTGGTTCAGCAGCTTCAAGGTCACACGGGTGTCCTCTGCGGCAATGAAGTCCACCTCCTGCAAAGTGCGGACTGCCCGAACGCTCATATCCTCCAAATTGCCGATGGGGGTTCCTACAACATATAAAATACCTGCCATTGTTGTCTCCTTTAAATCAGCCGGTAGACCCGGCGCAGTTCGTCTGAGTTTTCATCGGAATCTTTCTGCTGGATCAGGAAGGGAGCCTCTACCTTCATATAAGGTGCGCTTCCCTTTTTCCCCTCCACCAGGAAGAGCCACGGAGCCGTATCGCCTTTTTTCTGTACAAAGCGCAGACGCTTTGGCTCCACCTTATTTTTTCGCATAGCCTCCAGGGTGTCCAGCAGCCGCTCCGGGCGCTGACAAATGCACAGCCGTCCGCCAAATTTCAGCAGTCGTGCTGCTGCACGGCACACATCGTCAATATTGCAGAGAATCTCATGTCTTGCGATGGTGTGGGCATCCGCTTCATTGAGGATGCCGGTGTTGCTTGCTTTATAAGGCGGATTACAGGTCACCAAGGTAAAGCTGTCCGCCGGCAGAACCGGGGACAAATCCTTCAAATCCCCCTCCACCGGAATCAGACGCTCCTGCAGAGAGCAGGCTTCCACAGTCTGTTTCATCTGGCGGATCGCCTGAGGCTGAATATCCACTCCATAGGCTACCTGTGGCGCATCCTCCATTTCCCGGAACCACAGCAGCGGAATAATGCCGCAGCCGGTTCCCAAGTCCACGCAGCGATCCTTCCGCTTCACCTGCGCAAAATCAGAGAGCAAAAAGGCATCGGTACCAAATTTATGTTCCGGCGAAACGCAGATCTGCAGTTTGCCGTTGATAGTTTCAAAAGAAAAGTTCTCCAAGGTCTTCCTCCTTAGAATTTTTTCATGGACGGAGTCAGGAAGCCGTCCAACAAGGTGTCCATATAGTCAAAGGACAATCCGGTGCCGATAGCAACACACTGTACCGGATTATCGGCTACGCGACTGTGGATCTTGGTCTGCACGCTCAGCAAACGATCCATACCGTCCAACAGCGCACCGCCGCCGGTCAGAAGGATACCGTTTTCCGAAAGGTCGCCCACCAGCTCCGGCGGGGTCTTTTCGATCACTTCCCGTACAGCAGACACGATCTGCATCGCATCTTTCAGCAAAGGCTCGTACAGTTCATCCCGGCTGATCTCCAGCGCACAAGGCAAACCGCTTTCCAAATTCCGACCCTTAGCTACAGCGATTTTATTCTCGCTGTAATCCACCGAGCCGATCTCCCGTTTCAAATAATCAGCCATGCGCTCTCCGATAAGGACACCATGACTGCTGCGAATATGACGAATGATGGTTTCAGAGAACACATCACCTGCTGTTTTCACTGATTTCTTATTGACAACACCGTTCAGAGACAACACTGCGATATCTGTCGTACCGCCGCCAATATCGACGATCATGTTGCCGCTGGCTTTGGATAAATCAATGCCGGATCCGATGGCCGCTGCAACCGGCTCCTCTACCAGAAAGACTTTTCTGGCACCGGCAGCAATGGCCACATCCATGACCGCATTGGATTCCACATCGGTGATACCGCTGGGCACACAGAGGGCAATGCGTGGCTTGATCAGTTTATCATCACAAACCTTGCGGATAAAGTGCTGGATCATCGCCTCTGCCACCTTATAATCGCAGACGATTCCCTCTTTCAAAGGGCGGATCGCTGTGATATAGGCTGGTGTCCGTCCGATCATATTGTAAGCATCCTGTCCCACGCTGAGGACCTTTTCCGTCCGGTGGTTTACCGCTACAACAGAAGGCTCCTCCAGAACAATGCCCTTATCCTTCACATAAATCAGCACAGTAGCTGTTCCAAGGTCGATTCCAATATCCATAAATGCTCTTCACTCATTTCGTTGTCAGATAGCAATACTTGAACTTTAATTATAGGTTATTTTCCGGATAAATTCAATGTTTTTTCCGGGTCATAGGTCAGTGTCTTGGCGATGGCAAGGCCGATGACCTGAGAAGCTCCCGCTTCCTTCAGCATCCGCGCACATTCCTTCATGGTTTCACCGGTTGTACAGATATCGTCCACCAGCAAAACTTTCTCCCCATGGAGAGGATCGCAGGCATAGCTGCCCTTTTGGGCATTGCGTCGCTCCTTGCCCTTCAGCTCATGCTGGGTCTTGCTATTTTTGATTTTATGCAGACAGCCATGAAAAGGCAGAGCCAAAGCTGTTGCCATATCTTCTGCCAACAGCTGAGCCTGATTATAGCCACGGCGC
>JAGALG010000176.1 GCA_017848075.1 Oscillospiraceae bacterium
GATCGGTTTCAGGCCGCAGTTGAGAGCAGCGCGCAGTCTCTGATTTACTGTTACATCGGTCTCTCCGAAGTACTGGCGGCGCTCGGAGTGGCCCAGAATCACATATTCCACACCCATCTCCTGCAGCATTGGTGCAGAGATCTCTGCGGTGTAAGCGCCGGATTCTGCCCAGTGGCAGTTCTGTGCGCCCACTTTGATGTTGCTGCCTTTGGTTGCTTCCAAAGCAGTCTGCAGATCAACAAAGGGTACGCAAACGATCACGGTGCAGGCTGCATCGGCTGCCAGTGGTTTCAGTTCTTCAATGAGAGCCTTTGCTTGTGCAGGGCCTTTATTCATTTTCCAGTTGCCGGCAATCACAGCGGCACGCAGTTCTTTTTTCATGGCAAATCTTCCTTTCAACCAAAACTTATTTCACATTATAACGGGGCTGACGGGGTCTGCAGTGACCCGCAATTCCTACCGGCACATTGTTCCGGCAGAAGAACAGAGGGACCCACTCCAGGCCAATGACAGCCAAAATCAGATAGAGCACAGCATTTTCCGGCTCAAAATCACAGAAGGTCTTGTAGCAGCAGAGCAGCTCCAGAATACGGCTGCCAAGAATCAGAATCAAACCCAGCAGCACCAGAACAAAGATCAGAAAGCTGCCCGCCCGAGCCCCTAAACTTGTTGCATAAACCGCTGTTGTAAAGACCCACAGGGTTGAGAGCAGCCCGCCCAATATCCGCAGACCCGGCAGCAAAAAGCGATAAACACTCTGCTTTTCCACCGTGCTGTTGTAGCGGTCGGCCAGCTGTCCCAAAGTGTACAGGCGCAGCAAAGGCACCCAAGCCAAAAAGGCCGGGGTGATTCCTGTATTTCCAGCCATTTTATAAAGTCCATAGGAATACATTCCGTAGGACAATCCTCCGATAAACAGCGCCAGAGGTACAGCAGAAAACAGCATAATAAAAGCGTTGACACTCATGGAAAGCAATTCCTCCCGTGGAAAAAGATCCTTCTGTTTTGGAAAAAGCGGCACGAAGGTGCCTCCATGCCGCTTGGTCATTCATAAACTATTTGTTGTTCAGGGCAGCAATACCCGGCAGTTCCAGACCTTCCAGGAATTCCAGGGATGCGCCGCCGCCGGTAGAGATATGGGTCATTTTATCTGCGAAGCCCAGTTTGGTCACAGCGGCAACAGAGTCGCCGCCGCCGATGATGGAGATGGCTTCGGAGTCTGCAATAGCTTTTGCCATTTCCAGAGTACCTTCAGCAAAGGCAGCAAACTCGAACACGCCCATTGGGCCGTTCCAGATCACAGTGCCTGCGTCTTTTACTGCCTCACAGAACAGAGCAATGGATTTTGGACCGATATCCATACCCATCCAGCCGTCCGGAATATCGCGGCCTTCGCTGATCTGTTTCTGGCAGTCCTCTGCAAAGGCATCACCGATCTTATTGTCCACTGGCAGCAGGAATTTTACACCGCGCTGTTCTGCTTTTGCCAGCATTTCTTTTGCCAGCTCTACTTTATCGTCTTCACAGAGGGAGTTGCCCACGCTATGACCCAGAGCCTTGAAGAAGGTATAAGCCATGCCGCCGCCAACGATCAAAGTATCTACTTTTTCCAGCAGATTGTTGATAACACCGATCTTATCGGAAACTTTTGCACCGCCCAAAATAGCAACCAGAGGGCGTTTTGGAGCGTTCAGTGCGTCACCCATGATGCTGATTTCTTTCTGGATCAGGTAGCCGCATACTGCCGGCAGATAGTCTGCCACACCGGCGGTAGAGCAGTGTGCGCGGTGAGCGGTACCAAAGGCATCGTTCACATACACATCAGCCAGAGAAGCCAGCTCTTTGGAGAATTCCGGAACATTCTTGGTTTCTTCTTTGTGGTAACGAACATTTTCCAGCAGCATCGCTTCGCCGTTTTCCAAAGCGGCAGCCAGTGCTTTGGCATCGTCACCCACGACATCTTTTGCCATTTTTACTTCTTTGCCCAGCAGCTCGGACAGGCGTGCTGCAACCGGAGCCAGAGAGAATTCCGGCAGGAATTCACCCTTTGGACGACCCAAGTGAGAGCAAAGGATCACCTTTGCATTGTGATCCAGCAGATACTGAATGGTAGGCAGAGCAGCCACGATGCGTTTATCGTTGGTGATCTTGCCCTCTTTCAGTGGAACATTGAAATCGCAGCGAACCAAAACTCGTTTGCCTTCTACGCAAACATCTTCGATGGTCTTTTTATTCAAGGAAGTCATTGTCAAAGCACCCTTTCTTATCAACCGCCCATCAGCGGATCTTTCCTTTTCCGGTGCAGCCGTTGCACCAGTTTCATTTTACCGCTTTATAGGGCCTTTTGCAAGCCTTTTGGATATTTGTTCTGGATTTGTTCAAACATCTGCTTCTTTTTTAGGCAGTTTGCGTCGCTTTTCTCCTTTAAGCGACAAAAAAAGACCACCCGATGCCTTCGGGTGGTCTTGGGGAATTATTCTTCGCCTTCTACCGGCTCATCCTCTGTGCCCTCGTCTTCCAGGGACTGTGGTTCCGGTTCCTCACTGGTGGTCGCCAATGGGCAGTCGCCAGTATGGTTGCCGTCGGTACTGCCGCAGCTGCAGGTCGCCGGTTCCTCTGCACTTGGAGGATCGGTGGTCACCGGAGGTTCCACTTCAGCAGCCACAACGGTAATAGTGGTGCTGCTGGTCACTGTGACACCATTATAGGTGGCGCTGACGCTTACTGTATCGCTGCCCGGAGCAACTGCGGTAATCGTACCGTCTGCGCTGACAGAAACAGCACTGCCGCCGCCGGACCAGGTGAAGGTTGCACCGTCCACATTGGCACTTGCAGAAAGTACCGTGCTCTGACCAACGGTCAGCTGACCGCCGCCGGAGATGGAAACAGAGCTCAGCGTTGGCGCTGCGGGAGCAACATTGATGGTCACCGAAGCTGTTTTGCTGACATTTCCGGCACTTGCTGTTGCGGTAATGGTTGCAGAGCCTGCGCTCAGGGCAGTCACTTTACCACTCGCATCCACAGATGCTACGGAAGCGTTGCTGCTGCTCCATGTAATGGAGACATTGCTGAGGTTGTTTGGACTTGGACTTGCTGTCAGGGTGGTGCTCTGACCAACGGTCAGATTGCCGCCGCCGGAGATGGAAAGGGAAGTCAGAGTCGGCGCTGCCGGGCTGACCGTCAGTGTGAAGCTACCGCTGACTGTTTTATCGGAATTCGGACTTTCCGGAACGGTCAGGGTGATGGTAACAGTACCTGCCGCAAGCGCTTTTACATGACCGTTGCTGTCTACGGTAGCAATAGCCGGATTACTGCTGCTCCAGCTGTATTTGCCGGAGTCCACCGTCACGCCTTCCGGCTGGAAGCTGGCCTGCAGATCGGCGGTCAAGCCGACCGCCAGTGGACTAGTACCGGAGATCACGACTTTGGTCACTTTTGGAACCGATTTGGTTACCGTCACTTTGCAGCTGCCCACCTGTACGCCATTGGACAGGAAGGTGATAGTGTCTTCTCCCACTTTATCGGTGGAGGTCACCAGATAGGTCAGATGACCTTTTCCGTCATCATCTTCCAGCTGCAGGGTCACCAGACCGGAGGAAGCAGCCGTAATGGTGGAAGATGCAGTTGCCGGATTTACCGCTACGGTCAGGAAGGCCTGACTCTTGGTGGTCATGGTGAAGTTATCTGCTGTTACGGTAGCCTTGGCGCCTGCTACGACGATTTCGCAGCTGCCGGAGAAGGTCTGGCCATCAATATCCACCGTTGCAGTCAAGGTAACCGTACCCGCCTTCAGGCCGGTCACGGTATTGCTTACTTTTGTCGCAGCTTTGCTGGAGCCGGTCACCGGAGCAGCTACAGCAGCGATAGTTGGATCGGAAATCGTCCATGTTACCTCTGCATCAGCCGACAGGCTGGAGCCGTTTGGCAGTACCAACGCAGATACGGCCACACCCTTGCCCACTTCGACTTTATATTGGCTGTACTGGAACTGAAGGCCGGTCACCGGAGCCTGTGCGGTCAGAGTAACGACACAGGTAGCGGTCTTACCGGTAATGGTATCGGTCACCGTTACGGTCACCGGTTCTTCGGTGGCCTGCATTGCCTTAATGTACAGCTCTTTCGGGTTGGATTTATTGACGGAACCGCTGAGCGCTTCCTCTGTGTCGGAGGACCAGTTCAGTTGCACTGCCGCATCTTCCGGTTCAACCAGAGCAGTCAGGACGGTTTCCTGTCCTACCACCAGAGTGATCTCGTTTGGAACGATGCGCAGTTCATCCAGTGCATTTTTCGCTTTAACAATGACTTTGACGCTGTCAACATAACCGCCGTCGTCGGCCATCGCTGTAATATTTACCTCGCCCGGAGCAACTGCGGTTACCAGACCGGTCTTGGCATCAACGGTGGCAACAGCGGAAGCGGAGGAATCCCACTTGCAGGTATTGATCGGAGCGTCAGCCGGATTGGTCACTGCAGTCAGCTGCAAGGTCTGGCCAACTTCCAGTTCAAAGGTGTCGCCGCCCTGAATCTCAATGCTCTTGACTTTACCGTACTTAGCCTGTTCTTTCAGCGCATCGTAGTAGGCCTGTGGGAAGTAACAGTCCTGATTCTGTACGGCAGAAGCGGTGTCCACGGTTGCTTCTTCGCCTTCACGAAGAGCGCGGGCTACCACAACGATACGAGCTTCCGGACGGAAGACATAGGTACAGGTGGAAACTGTCAGCAGCTTGTCGCCGGGCTGTACATCCACCGGAATATCCCACATGGAACGGCGGCGTACTTCATCCACATAGGCATTGAAGTCGTCCTCGTCATCGAAGTCCACTTCGGTCCAGTATTTGAAGATATTGCCGTTATCCTGCGCCGGATCAGCATTGACGATCATAACACCGAAGATCTTGTACTGCTGTTCCTTGTAGATGCTGTCGAAGCGAACGATCGGATGCTCTTTATAGAAGGCCAGCTCCTTGTAGTAGGAGATCGGGTTAAACATCAAGCCATCGTTGCCGATGTTATGGCCGTAAATGATCAGATTGTCGCTGACATCGTCCACATCGATGGAACATTCATAGTCCAGATATGGGATGCCATAGTAATCGTACTCTTCCTTGAAGTTGAGACGATGGTAGTACTCGTTGTCACGGGCCTGTACAACAGGGTAGTTGATGTTGGTACCCTCAATGTTGATCCAGCCCTGCATATCATCATTGATCGCAACGAACGGTTTGTATTTATCCAGAACCTCCGGCGCTACCTGAGCCAGAGCTTCTTCATCCACTTCAAAGCCGTCCAGATTACCCTGTGCGGCCTGTTCCAGCAGATTGGTAAATTCATCGTTGGTTTTCTGTGCGTTGACGCCCTGCTGATGATGGTTCATCAGGTACGCCATGGAACCGCAGAATACGCAGAGACAGAGCAGGATGCCGACTTTCCGCATCTTCTCGCTCTTGCTGTCTGCTTTTTGCGGCAGAATACCAGACAAGATTCGTTTTGGCAGAGACTGTTTTTTCTCGCCTTCTTCGCTGGCACTGCGTTTCAACGGAGCAGCACTGCCGCTCATGGCTGCAGCTGCAGCCACTGCGCCTTTCGGAAGGGCCGGGTGAGCGTCTGCAAATTTCCGTGCCAGATTCAGTGCCTGAGAAACACAGGCATCGGCCAGCTGCTGCACGGTTTTAAAGCCGCTGATTGGGATCTCTTTGCTGAGAGTATGACCGGAGAAGCTGGCTGCTACAAAGGCAGACGCTGCTTTCTCCTTGGCGGTCGGCATGGCAATGGAAAGCGCAATGGTTTTGCCGTCGGAAACGGCGGCTGCCATGGCGTTTGCTCCCTGCTGGCTTACGGGGCCATAGGCCTTGGTCAGCTCAAGGGAAGGCTGTGGGAAGGACAGCTCAACGCTGTCTGCTTTTTTGCATTTGACCAGTCGTTTTTCAGCCCGGCGATTGCTGCCGGACTCCATAACAGCCAGATTCAAACCCTGCTTTTCCAAACGCTGCAGCAGTGCCCGTTCGATATTGGGGACATCAACGCCGTACACATAGCTGCCCAGGCGTTCCAGTACGGTTTTCGTCGCAGTCTGGCAGGCAGACGCTGCCTGCTGCGGATCGTTGGCACGAACCGAAACACGAACAACGCTCTCCTCCTTGCCCGGATAAACAGCTACGCAAGGATTTTCCGAAGTCAGCACATCTTTCAGTGCACCCTCCACCTCCGTCAGAGACAGATCCATCACACGGAGGGTGTGGCTTTCGCAAGGGTATTTTTTCTGCTGTGCAAAGGTAGGGAACACCGTGTTGAGAAAGACCCCAGACTGCTCCACCGGATCGGCAGGGAGCAGGATCGCATGGATATTCTCACCATCCAGCTGGAACGCAGGATAGGTGCTGTCCTGCAGCGCATAGACCTGTGCGCCCTGTGGCAGAGTGGACAGCTGGGCCACTTCGTCACGGGTCAGCTTGACATTGCGCTCTGCGATCTGCTGGAATACTTTTTCATTGGCCTCCATCGGAACACCGCAGACCTTGGCGATCTGCTCGGTCAGCAAACGGTCAATGGCTGCATTGCCTGTGGCAGGAGCCAACACCAAGCCACCCAGAAGCAAAACTCTCTGGAAGGCGCTGACCATCTGCGCCTCACCGGAAACGGACAGGACGCTTGGCGTAATGCCCAGCAGCCGCAGTTCCTTCTCCATATAGGCAGAAGCCAGAAGCTGGCTACTGTTTTTGGCAGCCACGCCTATAATAAATACATTCATTCTCACACCTCCGTTGGCTTAGCGGTTGATTTTGATCACTTCGGTTTCTTTTACCGCACGATCGATCAGGCCTTCCATATCCATGGCCTGTTCTGCCAGCTCAACAAATTTCATAACCGGTTTGGTTCTTGGATGTTTTGGAGTGAAGACGGTACAGCAGTCTTCATATGGCAGGATGGAAGTCTCGAAGGTATCGATCTTGTGAGCTACCTTGATGATTTCTTCCTTATCCATACCAACTACCGGACGCAGGACAGGCATATCTGCCACTGCATCGGTGCAGGCCATGGCCTGAATGGTCTGGCTTGCTACCTGACCAACGCTTTCACCGGTAACCAGAGCGTCACAGTCCTGCTGTCTTGCAATACGGCAGGCAATACGCATCATGTAGCGGCGCATGATAATAGTAAAGAGCTCCTCCGGACAATCATCCTTGATGTGCTCCTGAATTTCGGTAAACGGAACCACGAACAGATTGATGCGGCCGCAGTAAGCGGTCATTTTTTCTGCCAGAGTGATCACCTTCTGTTTTGCCCGTTCCGAGGTGTATGGTGGACTTGCGAAGTGGATAGCGTAAACTTCCAGACCTCGTTTTGCCATCATCGCACCGGCAACCGGGCTGTCGATGCCGCCGGACAGCAGCAGCAGTGCCCGTCCGCCGGAACCAACCGGAATACCGCCGGCACCCGGCAACTGTTTGCCATGAACATAAGCCGCATAGTCACGAACCTCCACGACCACATTGACATCCGGATTGTGAACATCAACCGTCAGGTGAGGGAAGTTTTCCAAAATAAAGCCGCCCAGCTCCCGGCAGATCTCCGGAGATTTCAGCGGGAAGGATTTATCGCTGCGCTTGGCATCGACCTTAAAGGTTTTTGCCTCCATCAGCTCATCCTTCAGATAAGTGATCGCTGTCTGTTTGATGGCTTCAAAGTCCTTGTCCACTACAGCCGCTTTGGTCAGGGCGATAATGCCGTAAACCTTCTGCAGAATATCTACGGCCTCGTCCAGATCGATGTCCTCGTCCTTTGGCTCCACGAAGATGGTGGACTGAGCTTTCCGGAAACCGAACTTGCCCAAAGTCTCCAGTCTGCGGCGGGCGTTGCCGATCAGTTTATCTTCAAATGTGGAACGATTCAGACCCTTGAGGGCGATCTCGCCGTTTTTCAGCAGGATAATTTCCTTCATGTTTTCTCTTCTTTCCCTTCTCAGATGTCATATATCAATTACAAAATGTAATAATCAACAGCTATAATACTTAATTTATCGTTTCAGACGACCGATTGCGCTCTGCAATGCCTCCAGAAACAGAGGTACTTCCTCCAGACTGTTGTAACGGCCAAAGCTGAGCCGCAGGGCGCTGTCGCCCTTTTTCCGGTCGATGCCCATGGCGGAAAGCACATGGCTTGGGCCGCCTTTGGCGCAGGCTGAACCTCTGGACAGGTAGATGCCCTTCTCCTCCAGATAGTGGAGCATGATCTCCGAACGGATGCCCGGAACGGAGAGGTTCAATATATAAGGTGTCGCTGTTTCCCCGGAAATAATGCATACTTCCGGCATTTTTTCGAGGCCTTCCAGCAGGGAATTTTTGATTGCCCGCACATGAGCCTCGTTTTCTTTCATTTCCCCACAGAGCAGCTCTGCCGCCAGACCCAATGCACAGATACCCGGAAGGTTCTCCGTACCCGGACGCAGATCCTTCTCCTGACCGCCGCCAAAGAGAACCGGCTTGATTTTGGCACCTTTTTTCACATACAAAGCACCAACGCCCTTCGGGCCGTAGATCTTATGGCCGCTGACCGTCAGAAAATCCACATCCAGATTCTTGCCCACCTTCAAAGGCTGTTTGCCATAGGCCTGCACACAGTCCGTATGGATCTGACAGTTGGGGTTCTTTCTGCGTACCGCTTTGGCGATTTCTCCAATCGGAAGAATACTGCCCACCTCGTTGTTTACTGCCATGATGGACAGCAGAACGGTCTTTTCCTCCAGAGCTTCCACAACCTGTTCCACCGTGATGTTGCCCTGAGAATCCGGTTTCAGATAAGTCACCCGCCAGCCCTGTTCCTCCAGATGCCGACAGGTAGCAAGTACCGCATCATGCTCGATGGCAGTGGTGATGATGTGGTCGCCCCGGCGTTTCATGGCTTCGCTGCCGCCGATGAGGGCCAGCACATCGGCCTCTGTACCGCCGGAGGTAAAGGTGATGCAGGAGGGATCACAGCCCAAAGATGCAGCCACCTGTTTCCGGGCCTTCTCCATAGCCTGCTGAGCTTCAAAGCCCTTGCGATGGAGAGAGGACGGGTTGCCGTAACCCCGGCACAGCAGCTCCAGCATTAGCTGGGCCACTTCGTCCCGCACCCGTGTGGTGGCGCTGTTATCGTAATAGATCTCCTGCTCCATATTGGTCCTCCCCTGTCCTTTTCTGCCTTCCTTTGCAGAAAATAGCCTATATTCGGTCTTATTATACTGCAAACTGCTTCCTATTTCAAACCAATCGCAGCATTTTTACATATTTTTTAAATCTTTGGGCAAGCTACTGCCAAGAAAATGAACTACAAAGAAAGGTTGGGATCCTTGATGAATGAATCCAGAGAATCTGCCAATGGCTCTCTCGGTCGTATGCTGGTCGCTTTGCTGGCCGGAATCGTTGTTGTGCTGGGCATTTGGGGCGGCTATACCTGGTGGAGAAATGTCCAGTACCGCCGCAGTATGGAAAGTGCCTATCGCCGCGCCGTACAGGAGGCGGCTGTCAATCTCTCCAATATTTCCACTGACCTGGTGAAGGGAATGTACAGCGGCAGCTCATCCCAGCTGTCCCAGCTCTCCGCCAAGCTGTGGAAAGAGGCTTCTACCGCCAAAAGCGCCATCAGCGCACTGCCGGTGGCGGAGCTTCATTTGGACAACACCAATCAGTTCCTGTCTCAGGTGGGCGATTACGCCATGTATCTCTCCCGCAAATCCGCCAATGGACAGACTTTGAGCTCAGAGGAATGGGAGAACTTCCGCAAACTGAGGGAATATGCCGATCGACTCAGTGAGGCTATGGACGAGCTGGACGATAGTCTGGAGAGGGGAGATATCACCTTTGAGGAAATCGCACAGTTGGTGGCTGCCGGTGTGGATACTGATGACTTAGACGACGAAATGCCCTCCATCGTTACCAACACCAGTCTGGACGCCATGGAAGGAGGCTTTAGCGGCTATCCAACTCTGATTTACGACGGCCCCTTCTCTGATCATATTTTGGATAAAACTCCTGTCATCACTCAAACGCAGCCGGAGATCAGCGCTGACCAAGCCAAGGCCATCGCTCAGAAAGCTGCCGGAGAAGCGGTAGAGCTTTCCAACTATCGGGAGGAGGACTCCACCTTGCCCTGCTATGTGTTCTACTCCGACAACTGCTCCGTGGCGGTCAGCAAAAATGGCGGTCAGCTCTGCTATTTGATCCGCTCCAAAGGGGAGGAGGTAGAGGAACGGCTGAGCCCTGCACAGGCCATTTCCGCTGCCCGCATTTATCTGAATCAGCTGGGCCTGCAGTCCATGAAGGACAGCTATTATGAAATTGATGACGGCATCATCACCATCAACTTCGCCTACGAAACACAGGATGCCATTTGCTATACCGACCTAATTAAAATCGCTGTAGCCATGGATGATGGGGAAGTAGTCTCCTATGACGCCAGAGGCTATCTGGTGAATCACCGGGAGCGCAGCTTCGTGGAACCATCCCTTTCTGCTGAACAAGCGCAGGAAGTACTGAGCCGGGAGCTGAGTGTCAGAAAATCCCGCTTGGCTTTGATCCCGACGGAAGGCGAGAATGAAGTCCTGTGTTGGGAGTTTGACTGTGAAGGCTCTGCCGGGGATCATGTGCTGGTCTATGTCAATGCCAACACCGGCGTAGAGGAACAGATCCTGCTGCTGATCGAGGACGAAGACGGCGTGCTGACAAAATAAAAACAGAAGAGCCTCCGTTCGGAGGCTCTTTTCTGCAATTTATTCTTTTTTTCAATCCTACCAAGCTCAATTATTGATAAAATTTATACAATATGTTTGTTTTATAATTAACAATTTATGCATATTGACAATATTTCACAGGTATGTTACACTTCCCCTCGAGGGTGTGTGCTTGAAAACATCCTTAGAAATTGGGGGTTATTTTTATGAACAAACAGAAAAAAATGTCTCTGGCAGTCCAGATCTTTATTGGTCTCGGACTCGGTATCCTTGCCGGCCTGATCTTTATGATGCTTGGCAAAGCAGATCTCGCTGTCACCTATGTCAAACCATTTGGTACTATCTTCCTGAACCTGATCAAGTTCATTGTTGTGCCAATCGTTCTGACATCCATCATTGCCGGTGTTATCTCCATGTCGGATATCCGTAAGGTTGGTTCCATTGGCGCCAAAACCGTAATTTACTACACCTGCACCACCGCCTTCGCTATCGTGGTTGGTCTCTTGTTCGCAAACCTGTTTAAAGGTACCTTCCAGATGCTCGAAACCAGTAATCTGGAATACACCGTTGCTGAATCCAGCAACTTTATGGACACTCTGGTCAACATTTTCCCAAGCAACATTATTCAGCCAATGGCAAACGCAACCATGCTGCAGGTTATTGTGATCGCTCTGTTCTTCGGCTTCGGTATTCTGTTGGCCGGTGAGAAAGGCAAGCCTCTCGCTGCTGTTATTGACAGCCTCTGCGAAGTCAGCATGATCATCATGGGCCTCATCATCAAACTGTCCCCAATCGGTGTTTTCGCGCTGATCTGTCCGGTTGTTGCGGAAAACGGTCCAAAGATCCTTGGTTCCCTGCTGATGGTTCTGATCGTTGCATATCTGAGCTATGCCGTACATATGATCGTGGTTTACTCCACCACTGTAAAAACACTGGGCGGTCTGAGCCCACTGGCCTTCTTCAAAGGCATGATCCCAGCAATGCTTCTTGCCTTCTCCAGCTCCTCTTCTGTTGGCACTCTGCCTCTGAACAAAGAATGCTGTGAAAAACTGGGCGCGAAAAAAGAGATCACCAGCTTCGTTATCCCTCTGGGTGCTACCATCAACATGGACGGTACTGCAATTTACCAGGGCGTTTGCGCTGTATTCATCGCTGCCTGCTTCGGTATTGATCTGAACCTGTCCCAGATGATCACCATCGTTCTGACTGCTACTTTGGCATCCATCGGTACTGCCGGTGTTCCTGGTTCCGGTATGGTTATGCTCGCAATGGTTCTGCAGAGCGTTGGTCTGCCGGTCGAAGGTATCGCACTGGTTGCCGGTGTAGACCGTATCTTTGATATGGGCCGTACTGTTGTTAATATCACCGGTGATGCTTCCTGTGCTATTGTTGTCAGCAAGCTGGAAGAGAAAAAAGAAATGAAGAAAGCTGCTCGAACCCTTTCTTAAAAGTATAATGAAAAAGAGCCTCCGTTGGGAGGCTCTTTTTCTATGAAATCTTTCAGATTTTGAAACAGTTCTTTTCCATCGCCGAAGCAGCGAATATATTCTGTGCCTTCTATTGTAATAAACCCTCGGTCATCCACGCTGAACGAATACTCTTTGAAATAGACTGAAATTTCTTCACAGGAATATTTGCGACCTCGGGAGAGAGCCTCCGGAACCGCAAAATAGAGACCATCGATCATTTTCGCTATTTTTTGCGTGTGAGTGAAATCACTGAATGGAGTTTGAAATAAAAGCTCACTGCCATGCTTTGGATCGATTTGCCGCATAGCCACAAAGCCCGAACTGGTCTGGTCATCCACATCAATGATCAAAGGGTCTACCCACCAAATGACGAGGCAAAGCAGAATAAAACCGAACAATAAGAATCTTTTCTTCACTTTAATAACCAATCTGCTCCATAGAAGCGTCGATCTTCACCCAGCTGTCAAAGACATCAGTAATACGGTATTCGTCCTTGCTGTCACGGACAACCACTTTCTCGATGCCGGCATTGATGATCATACGCTTGCACATAGCGCAAGGATTGGCGTTTGCTACATATTCTCCGGTTTTGTACTCTTTACCTACCAAGTACAGGGTGCTTCCCAGCATATCGCTGCGGGCTGCGGAAATGATGGCATTGGCCTCCGCATGAACGGAGCGGCACAGCTCATAACGCTCACCGCGGGGAACATTCATCTTTTCCCGGTAGCAATAGCCCAAATCACAGCAGTTCTGACGGCCGCGCGGGGCACCCACATAACCGGTGGAAATGATCTCATCGTTTTTTACAATAATCGCTCCGAAGTTGCGGCGCAGGCAGGTGCCACGAGCTGCAACGGTTTCGGCAATATCCAAATAATAATTGATTTTGTCTCTGCGTTCCATAGGGGGTCATCCTCCTTATTACTCTTATAGCTTCAGTTTAGCGCAAGAGCGATCACATTGCAAGAAAATTCGTGGATTTTTCCCTTTTGGGAATCTTTTGATAAAAAAGTCTTTCCTCTGAAAAAATTTGTGTTATACTTAAAGTACAAGCATTTTTCAATAAACGAGGTATTCTATGCAAAACCTTTCCAATATTGGGGTCATCAAGGACATTCTGAATCGCCACGGCTTCACCTTTTCCAAGGGACTGGGCCAGAACTTCCTGATCAACCCTTCTGTTTGCCCCCGCATGGCGGAGATGGGCAACGCCCAGCCCGGCTGGGGCATGATCGAGATCGGTTCCGGTTTCGGTGTACTGACCGTAGAACTGGCACAGCGGGCCGATAAAGTGGTTGTTATCGAAATCGATAGCCGTCTGCTGCCCATTCTGGATGAGACTCTGGCCGATTTCGACAACATCAAAATTGTCAATCAGGATGTGCTGAAGGTGGATCTGGCCGCCCTTATCGCTGAGGAATTCCACGGCAAAAAGGTGGGCATCTGTGCCAACCTGCCTTACTACATCACATCTCCGATCATTATGAGTATTCTGGAAGCCAAACTGCCCATTGAATCCCTGACCGTTATGGTGCAGAAAGAAGCCGCTCAGCGCATCTGTGCTGCTCCCGGCAGCAGGGAAGTGGGTGCTGTTTCCATTGCGGTACAGTACTATGCCGAGCCAAAAGTTCTGTTCCCGGTCAGCCGGGGCAGCTTTATGCCGGCTCCGGATGTGGATTCTGCCGTGATCCGTCTGGATATCCGGAAGGAACCTCCAGTGGCTGTGGAAAGTGAGGAGACCTTCTTTAAGGTGGTGCGGGGCGCCTTCTCCCAGAGAAGGAAAACCCTGTCCAACACCCTGGCCTCTGCCTTTGGCATGAGCAAAGCCGATGTGAACAGCTGGCTGGAACAGGCCGGTGTTGCTTCCAACCTGCGGGCAGAGCAGCTGTCCATGGAACAGTTCGCTGCCATTGCCAATGCCTTTGGAAAATAGAGGAATTTTCCACAAAATCCATTAAGTTGCTTGCACAGCGGCCTGAAAATTTGATCGATTTGGGTCATTTTGTCGATTGACTTGTCAGTGCCAAAGTGTTATCATAACGGACATATACTTTTTTGCAAAAAATTTTATTTGAGGAGAGATTACCATGGCTTATTATTTCAATGAACCATCCCACACCTTCGGTGAATACCTGCTGGTACCTGGATATTCTTCTTCCCAGCATATTCCTGCCAATGTAAGTCTGAAGACACCTTTGGTAAAATACAGAAAGGGTCAGGAAGAATGCCCAATCAGCCTGAACATTCCTCTGGTATCTGCTATCATGCAGTCTGTTTCCGACGATAACATGGCGATCGCTCTGGCAAAAGAGGGTGGCGTTTCCTTCATCTATGGCTCTCAGACCATCGAAGATGAAGCTGCAATGGTTGCTCGCGTGAAAAACTACAAAGCCGGCTTTGTAACCAGCGACTCCAATGTAACCCCTGACAGCACTCTGGCTGATGTTGTTGCTCTGAAAGAGAAAACCGGTCACTCCACTATGGCTGTTACCGCTGACGGCAGCTGCAACGGCAAACTGCTGGGTATCGTAACTTCCCGTGACTACCGTGTAAGCCGCATGTCCATGGATACTAAAGTTTCCGAATTCATGACCAAATTCGAAGACCTGATCTGGGCTGCTGATACCACTTCTCTGAAAGAAGCAAACGATATCATCTGGGAACACAAACTGAACTCCCTGCCTCTGGTTGACAAAGACCAGAACCTGAAATATCTGGTATTCCGCAAAGACTATCATTCTCACAAAGAGAACGAGCTGGAGTTGCTGGACGATCACAAACGCTACATCGTTGGTGCTGGTATCAACACCCGCGACTACGCTGAACGCGTTCCTGCTCTGGTAGAAGCTGGCGCTGATGTTCTGTGCATCGACTCCTCTGAAGGCTTCTCTGAATGGCAGTCTCTGACCATCAAATGGATCCGTGATCACTACGGCGACAGCGTAAAAGTTGGTGCTGGTAATGTTGTTGACGCTGATGGCTTCCGCTTCCTGGCTGAAGCTGGCGCTGACTTCATCAAAATCGGTATCGGCGGCGGTTCCATCTGCATCACCCGTGAACAGAAAGGTATCGGCCGCGGCCAGGCTACTTCCGTTATCGAAGTTGCTGCTGCTCGTGACGAATACTTCAAAGAGACCGGCATCTACATTCCGATCTGCTCTGACGGCGGTATTGTACAGGACTATCACATGACCCTGGCTCTGGCTATGGGTTCCGACTTCATCATGCTGGGCCGTTACTTCGCTCGCTTCGATGAGTCCCCAACAAGAAAAATCAAAATTAACGGCAACTATGTGAAAGAGTACTGGGGCGAAGGTTCTTCCAGAGCTCGTAACTGGCAGCGTTATGACATGGGCGGCGCAAGCAAACTGTCCTTTGAGGAAGGCGTTGACTCCTATGTACCATATGCTGGCTCTCTGAAAGACAATGTTGGTCTGTCTCTGTCCAAAGTTCGCCACACCATGTGCAACTGCGGTGCTCTGACCATTGAAGAGCTGCAGCAGAAAGCAAAAATCACTCTGGTTTCTTCCACCTCCATCATCGAGGGCGGTTACCACGATGTAACCCTGAAAGATTCCAGCGCATCCTACAAATAAGCAAGAAGTCTGAACGGACACGCTTTATCCTTTCTGAGAACCCGGCATCACAGGATGCCGGGTTCTTTTTTTCCGCTCCGCTTTGTGGTATGATAGGGAGCAGAAGCACGAAAATAAAAGGAGTGACTCCATTTTGAATAAAGAGCGATTGGACAAAACCATCAGTTCTCAAGGGCTGTGGAGCCGCAAGGACGCCAAGGCCCTGATCCGCAAGGGTGCTGTCTGCGTCAATGGGGAAGTGGTAAAATCCGCCGATTCCTATGTGGACTGGGACTGCGACAGCGTAACGGTAGAGGGCAAAGCCCTACAGCTGCAGCAGCATGTCTACCTGATGCTGCATAAGCCCAAAGGAGTTGTCAGCGCCACGGAAGACAGGGAACAACCCACAGTCGTGGATCTGGTTCCAGATGAGCTGAAACGCAAGGGACTGTTCCCGGCAGGCCGCTTGGACAAGGATACCACCGGTCTGCTGATCCTGACCGATGACGGTGAGTTTGCCCATGATATTCTTTCCCCGAAAAAGCATGTGCAGAAGATCTACCTTGCCAAAGTGGACGGCCGCATCACAGACGAAATCATCGAGGCCTTCCGTACCGGCGTCAATGTCCACAACGAGTACACCACTCTGCCCTCTAAGCTGACGCTGGTCTCCAGTGAGGAGGACGGCGACTGGGGTCGTGTTGTCCTGCGGGAGGGCATGTACCACCAGATCAAGAGAATGTTCGTCTCCTTCGGTCTTCATGTGACGGAACTCCACCGTATCCGCATGGGAAAACTGGACTTGGACGAAAATCTGCAGCCGGGACAGTGCCGCCCTCTGACTCCGGAGGAAGTACAGCTGCTGAACACCCGGGAAGAAATCGCTTTCGAGGAGTAAGACCATGAAACTATTATCACAGCTTTCCATTATTGTGGCAGTTTGCCTTCTTGGAGAAGGGATCTCTGCCCTGCTGCCTTTTGCTTTTCCCAGCAGCGTCATCGCCATGCTGCTGCTTTTGCTCCTGCTGATTCTTGGGGCAGTCAAGGAGCGGCACATTGATTCCGTAGCAGACTTTTTCCTAAAAAATATGAGCCTGTTCTTTATCCCTTCCGCTACCGGGATTCTGGAACATTTCGGGCTGATCAGCAAAGCCCTGCTGCCTTTCCTGCTGATCTGTGTTCTGACCACTTTGCTGACCTTCGCTTCCACAGCATGGACTGTTACCTTCGTGCGGAAGCTGCAGAAAGGAGGTCACAGCCATGATTAACAGCCTGACCATTTCACCGCTGTTTGGTATTCTTCTGACCTGCGGCAGCTATGTGCTGGGGGTAAAAATCCAGGAAAAGCTGAAGCACCCGCTGGCTAACCCGATGATCCTCGCTACCGTATTCTGTATCGCATTTCTGCTGATCTTTGATATTCCTCTGGAAAACTATCGTATCGGCAGCAGCTATGTCAGCCTTTTTCTTGGCCCGGCCACTGCCAGTCTGGCTCTGTCTATTTACCGTCAGTATCCGGTTCTGAAGAAAAATCTCCTTCCGGTTCTGGCCGGAACCGCCGTAGGCTCTGCTGTCAGCATGAGCTCCGTTCTGCTGCTCTGCAAGCTGTTCCGTCTGGAGGAGGTTTGGGCACAGTCTCTGCTGTCCAAATCCGTGACCACAGCCATCGCCATTGAGATCACTGCCCAGCAGGGCGGTCTGCCTTCCATTACGGTGGCTGCGGTGCTGATCACCGGTCTGCTGGGAGCGGTATTCGCTCCGCTGCTGATTCGTCTGCTGCGGGTGCAGGATCCGGTCGCTGCCGGACTGGCCATCGGTACTGCCAGTCATGCCCTTGGAACCTCCAAGGCCCTCCAGATCGGTGAGGTCGAGGCCGCCATGAGCAGCATTGCCATCGGCGTTGCCGGTTTGATTACTGTGCTCTTTGCCATGTTTGTAGGGTAGCTTATGAAGGAATATCGAAAACTTCCCCCCGAATTTTATTTGCGGGACACTTTAACAGTAGCCCGGGAGCTGTTGGGCAAATATTTGGTCCATGAAACCCCGGAGGGCCGCTTGGTCTGCCGCATTACGGAAACCGAGGCCTACTGCGGCCCGGAGGACAAAGCCTGCCACTCCTATCAGAAAAAAGCGCCTGACGGACGCACCAATGTTATGTACCGGGAGGGTGGATACGCCTACATCTATTTGATTTACGGTATGTACCACTGCTTCAATGTGGTCACCTGTCCGGCTGGGCAGCCGGAGGCTGTACTGATCCGCAGCGCCAAGCCCGTGGAGGGCATGGAGATCATGTCCCGGCTGCGACGCAGCCGCAAGGGAACGATTCCAAAGGAAAAGGACCTTTTGACCGGACCAGGCAAGCTCTGTACCGCCATGGCCATCGATAAAGCCTTGTACGGAGAAGCCCTGTGGGGCTCCCGTCTGTATCTGACAGAAGGGGAACGGGTTCCGGAAGAGCAGATCAAAACCGGCCCCCGCATCCATGTGGATTACGCCGGGGAAGACGCTCTGCTGCCCTATCGCTTCTGCGATGTAGGCTGCGCTTATCTGTCACAGAAAATATAAGCCAAGATAATATCGAGGTGAAAGTTCTTGAAAATCGAAAACAATATTCTGAAACATTATCTGAAAAATGTGTATTTCATTACCGGAACTGCCTACGCAGGGAAATCTACGACCGTAAAGATGCTGGCGGAGCGCTATGATATGGTTTTCTGCGGAGAAAACTATCACAGCACCGTATCCGATCTTGTGGCCACAGCGGAAGCGCAGCCGGATATTTACTTCCTCAATAGCCTTGTAGATTGGAAAAAGTTTGTGACTCGCTCACCCGAAGAGTATGAGCGATGGATCTACGGTACCGCAAGAGAAGCAGCAGAATTTGAAGTAGCCGAGCTTCTTTCCCTTGGCAGGGAGAGAAAAGTCATTGTGGACACCAACATCCCTATTGAGCTGCTGAAAGAGATTTCGGATTATGACCATGTTGCTGTTATGCTGTCTCCTCAATCCATGAGCGTGGAGCGCTTCTTTGATCGCAGCGACCCGGAAAAGCAGTTCCTTCTTCAGGTCATCGAAAGCTGTGAA
The DNA here is from genome assembly GCA_017848075.1 of Oscillospiraceae bacterium. Classification (GTDB taxonomy): domain Bacteria; phylum Bacillota; class Clostridia; order Oscillospirales; family Ruminococcaceae; genus Negativibacillus. The sequence goes on from JAGALG010000176.1 coordinate 18,843, forward strand.
AATCCTGAAAGTGTCATGGAAAACTACCGCCAGGGTCTTGCTCGGATCAACGGTAAGGAGCACTACGATGAATATGCAAACAGCGGTTTCTTCACTGTTGTGCGGCAGGAACAGAATAACGATACCCGGGAAGAGGTCTGCAATACCATCGCTAAACATTTCGGCTTGATTTAAAATGGATATACAGCACAAAACCGCCTTACGACTGAAGTCGTAGGGCGGTTTTTATACTTTAAGTATTATTTCTTTTCTTTATCGTCTTTTTTCAGGTATTTATCTACCTTTTCTACGATATTTTTCGGAATGCTATGTGGAACAGGGAATACAACAGCGTTTGCCATACGCTCACTGAAGGCCAGGATAAAGCGGGTGGTTTTGTCCAGATTTTCGCCATCCAATGGTTCCAGGACATCGTGACGGTTATGGATGTTGGCAGCACCCTGTGCGCCGAAACGGCAGAAGTTAATGCCAGGAACACCTTTGTCAGCGAATGGAATGGAGTCGGAGGAGTAAATATCCTGTGTTACTTTCAGTGGGAAGCCTACTTCTTTTGCCATGTAATCGGTAGCAACGCGGAGGCAGTCCTCAGAAGTGCACATTGCAACATCGCGGCCCAGAACCGGTCCGGCAACATCCACATTGATCATCAGAGAGATGTCCTTCATTTCTTCTTCATGGGCTTTTACATAAGCATGGGAGCCCAGCAGACCTCTTTCTTCACCGCCGAACCAGCAGAAGCGCATGTTGCGTTTTGGAGGATTTGCTTTGAAGTGACGCAGCAGTTCCATAATAATAACGGAACCGGCACCATTGTCGTACATACCATGGCTGAATGGCACAGAGTCGTAATGAGCACCGTAAACAATGCTCTGGTCTCTTGGGTCGGTGCCCGGCAGATCAGCAACGACATTCTGGCAGCTTGTTTTGCCTTCGTGCTGGATCAGAGTCAGGGTAACAGTCTCCGGTTTGCTATTGACCAGTTCCAGTGCGTCGCTGGTACGCATATGCACACCAGGAATCTTACCTGCTTTCAGGTTCCAGTCAAAGAGGTTCATATAGTTCAGATCGGTTTCCTCTTTTTTATCCACAATATTGCCCTGGAAGGTAATGAAGCCCACTGCACCGGCTTTCACCAGTTTTGCATAGTCCTCGCCGTAAATACGGCCGTTCATCATAACAATCTTACCTTTTGCATCCAGCAGATCAACTTCTGTCGCTTCCTGCACATAGGCAAATGGCGCTGTGATGCCTTCTTCCGGAGTAGAGCCGGACAGGCCGTAGCCTTTTACTTCCCACTCTCTGCCGTCAGACACCAGAGATTCCTTGTGGATGGTCCAGTGATCGACTTCAAAGCTTTCAATGCGAGCCTCTACGCCGATGGCCTGAGCCTCTTCCAACAGGATCTGTGCTGCCCGTTTTTCTTCTTCCGTGCCGCAAGGACGGATAAAGTTCAGTTTCTGCAGCAATTCCATTTCGCGTTTGCCGTATTCCATATTGCAGACCTCCCTGATATAGGATAAAAAATAAAAAACTTGGGTTATGACGCCGCTGCGTTACTCATCCAGCTTGAGCACTGCCATGAAGGCTTCCTGTGGTACCTCAACAGTACCCAGCTGACGCATACGCTTCTTACCTTCCTTCTGTTTCTCCAGCAGCTTTTTCTTACGGGTAATGTCACCGCCATAGCACTTGGCCAATACATCCTTGCGGAAGGCTTTGACAGTCTCACGGGCAATGATCTTGCCGCCAATGGCAGCCTGTACCGGGATCTCGAACATCTGGCGAGGAATGTGCTCCTTCAGTTTTTCACACATCCGGCGTGCTCTTGGATATGCCTTATCCGCATGAACGATGAAGGACAGAGCGTCGATTACATCGCCGGACAGCAGGATATCCAGTTTCACCAGCTTGGATGGCTGGTAGCCCATCAGCTCATAGTCAAAGGACGCATAGCCGCGGGTACGGGATTTCAGTGCGTCGAAGAAGTCGTAGATGATTTCGTTCAGCGGCAGCTCATAGTGCAGTTCCACACGGTCGGTGTCCAGATATTTGGTATCCACATAGGTACCACGGCGTTCCTGACACAGCTCCATAATGGTGCCAATGTAGGAAGCAGGAGAGAGGATATTGGCTTTTACATAAGGCTCCTCGGCGGAAACAATGGTCGCCGGGTCCGGATAGTTGGTTGGGTTGTCAATGTTCATAACGGTTCCGTCAGCCAGTTCCAGCTTGTACACAACAGACGGAGCCGTTGTGATCAGGTCCAGATTGAACTCGCGCTCCAGACGCTCCTGGATGATCTCCATGTGGAGCAGACCCAGGAAGCCACAGCGGAAGCCGAAGCCCAATGCTTTGGAGGTCTCTGCCTCAAAAGAGAGGGAGGCATCGTTCAGCTGCAGTTTTTCCAATGCGTCACGAAGATCCGGATATTTCGCACCGTCAGCAGGATAAACACCGGAGAATACCATTGGGTTTACCTTCCGGTAGCCCGGCAGAGCCTCCTGCGCGGGACGGGCCGCATCGGTAACGGTGTCACCCACGCGGGTATCGGATACATTTTTGATGGAGGCCGTGATGTAGCCAACTTCGCCGGCCTTCAGTTCTTTGGCAGGGACCATACTGGTTGCGCCCATATAGCCCACTTCCACAACATTAAACTGAGCGCCGGTCGCCATCATGCGGATGGTCATGCCTGGTTTTACAGTACCTTCCTTCATACGAACATAAACAATAACGCCCTTGTAGCTGTCGTAGTAGGAGTCGAAGATCAGCGCTTGCAGCGGAGCTTCCGGATCGCCGGACGGAGCCGGAATATCGGTAACAATGCGTTCCAGCACATCCTCGATGTTCAGGCCGGTTTTCGCAGAAATCTGCGGTGCGTCCAAAGCCGGGATACCGATAATATCCTCGATCTCATGGGCCACACGCTCCGGATCAGCGGAAGGCAGGTCGATCTTATTCAGGACAGGAACCACTTCCAGATCATGTTCCACAGCCAGATAGGTGTTTGCCAGAGTCTGAGCCTCAATACCCTGAGAGGCATCAACTACCAACAGGGCACCCTCGCAGGCCGCCAGGGAACGGGAAACTTCGTAGTTAAAGTCTACATGACCAGGAGTATCGATCAGGTTAAAGTCATAGGTCTCGCCATTTTTTGCAGTATAGTTTACTTTTACAGCACGGGCCTTGATGGTAATGCCGCGCTCACGCTCCAGCTCCATGTTGTCCAGCAGCTGATCCTCCATCTCTCGCTTGCTGATGGCGGAGGTTTTCTCCAGAATACGGTCAGCCAAGGTGGATTTGCCGTGGTCAATATGAGCAATAATGGAAAAATTACGGATATGATCCAGTCTGTTTGCCATGTGTGTTCTCCTTAATGGTAAATTAGACGATTTGTTCAGTCATTCTGTTTTTATGATACCACAAAAGCGAAGCTTGCAGGGGTATCATTGTCCATTACAGGCGGCAGCGATGCGTTTTGCAGAGCGTATCGCCTTGGACATATAGTATAATAACTATTTTAGAGTTATTGTACCATAAAAAAGGCCGAGAATGAAGCGCTTTTTTCCGAAAGACAGAAAAAAAGCCCCCTGCATACTGCAGGAGGCTTTTCTTGAATCTTACAGTTCGATTTTACCGTAGAGAGGGGTACTCTCTGCGTTCTTTGGCAGAACATCGGTTACCGGAGTGGTGTCCACTTCATTGTTGATTGGAGCACGGTCCTTGCGCTCGAAGTTCTTTTTGCCGCCACGGTTGCCGCCCTTGCGGAATGGCTTGTCGCCGGAGTTACGGCGTTCGCCGCCTTTGCCGTCGCGGTTGTAGTTTCTCTTGCCGCCGCGGTTGTCACGAGACTGAGGTTTTCTTGGATTGGTGGAGCTGATCACAACTTTACGGTTTGGCTCTTCACCGATGGAAGAAGAGGTCGCACCTTCAATGGTGGAAACAGTAGAGTGGATGATGCGGCGCTCGTATGGATTCATTGGCTCCAGAGTGATGCTGCGGCCGGTTTTTACAACGGTCTTTGCCAGTCTGCGTGCCAGGCCTTCCAGAGTTTTTTCGCGTTTCTCACGGAAGTTGCCGCTGTCGATGGTCACACGGAGGTAGTCGCCGTCGATGCGGTTTACTACCAGACCGGTCAAGTATTGGATCGCATCAATGGTTTCGCCTCTGCGGCCGATCACAAAGCCCAGATCTTCGCCTTCCAGAGCAATGTTCAGGTTTTCACCCTCTTTGCTTGCGTTGACACTGAAGTTTTCAGCGCCCATGGCAGTCAGAACATCTTTGATGTACTGAACTGCTGCATCCTCTTTGCTCAGCAGGTTTTCTTCTTTGACTTCTTCTACTTCGTTTTCAATATATACACGAACTTTTGCCAGACGGCTGCCGAAGCCCAGGAAACCTTTGCTTGGTTCTACCAGAACTTCTGTTTTTACTTCGTCACCGTACTCGCCCAGTTCTTCATAAGCCAGTTTCATTGCTTCTGCAACGGTTTTGGCTTCTTTAATGCTTTCTTTTACTAAAACTGTCATAACCGATCCCTCCTGTTTCAATTATTCAATGTCTTTATCGGTTACTTCGACATATACTTCGCCGTATTTTTCCGCATCACGGCGTCTTGCCTCGGCCAGTTTCTGACGGTTCAGCTCTTTCTGGCTCAAAGCTTTTGCTTTTGCTTCGCCGGATTTGACTGCAGCCACCCTCTGTGCGCGCTCTGCTTTTTCAGCTTCGCGGCGGCGTTCGGATTCCTGGCGTGCTTTTTCAGCCATTTCCTTTGGATTGAAGAATTTATTCAGAACAAGGCTCTGTACGATGGACAGCAGGTTGGATACGGTCCAGTACATACCAACGCCGGCTGGTACGGAGAAGCAGATCCATGCGGACAGGAATGGCATCATGTAGAGAGATGCTTTCATGCCGGTAGCGGTCTGATCGTTGCCGGTATTCATATTTCTGGTGGAGATCACAGTCATCAGCATGGAAGATGCGAAGGACAGGATCGGGATCAGAAGCAGAAGATTGAATGCCATGGTTGGGGTGTCACCCAGGCTGATACCCAGGAAGTTCAGGTCCAGACCCTGGATCTGAGCAACCACATCGCTGCCAAGAGCTTCAAAAGCTTCCGGATTGTTCTGTACAGCATTGATGATAGCAGGTTCTGCAGAGTACACTTTCTCGCCCAGCAGGCCCAGAGAGCTTACGATCTCGGTTGCTTTGGCGATTGCATCTTTACCAATACCCAGCACATGAGTCAGTGGGTTGTAAATTACATTGTACAAACCAATGATGATAGGGAACTGGATCAGCATTGGCAGACAGCCGGCGGTTGGGCTGTAGCCTTCTCTTGCATAAAGAGCCTGCAGCTCTTCCTGCATCTTCTGCTGGTTATTTGCGTATTTTTTCTGAATTTCCATCATCTGTGGCTGAACAACAGCCATTTTAGCAGAGGATTTCTGCTGTTTTACTGCGAATGGCAGCAGGATCAGTTTTACAAGGATGGTAAATACGATGATGGTCAGGCCGTAGTTCTGGATCAGATCATAGATCAGCTTCATAACCCAGCCCAGTGGGGTTGCAAGAAAATCCATATTGATTAACCTCCATATCTGCACAGGGTTGTCCTGTGCAAGCCTGTTGCATTTGGATCAGCAGCGATCCACAGGCATATTCCGCATAATCGCGGGTACCCTTGGGAACAAATCTGGTAGGTGAGGTAGGTTATTTGTTCCTTTTCCATGTTTCGGGTACATAGTCAACGCCGCCGGGATGAAAGGGGTGGCATTTGAGGATGCGGCGCAGTGCCAGCCAGCCTCCGCGGAGCAGGCCAAAGCGTTCAATGGCCGTAAAAGCGTAAGCGGAGCAGGTCGGATAAAACCGACACCGTGCCGGGAACAGGGGCGAGATCACCCGCTGATAAAAGCGAATGAGAAGCAGGGCAAGTTTCTTCATGCCTGTGGCTCCCTGCTTTTCTTCTCCTGTTTCTTTTTGGGAGAAGCTGCGTCCTGATTCTTCTTTGTAAGGCTTTCAATTTGTTTTTTCATAACAGGAATCAGGTCGGTCGATTTGATGTTTGCTGTTTTTCCCCGGGCGACAAAAATAAAGTCCCAACCTTCGGGAAGCTGTGGTTCCAGCAGACGATAAGCTGCACGGATCACCCGCTTGCAGCGGTTGCGGATCACGGCTTTGCCGATTTTCTTTGTCACCGTGATACCGATCCGGTTTTGGCCCGGAATACGATTTCTCAAAGCATAGGTGACAAGAGCAGGGTCAACTGCGGATTTTCCCTTGTAGTAAAGCCGTCTGTAGTCTTTGTTCAATGTTAAAACGATTGTTTTCTGCATAGTAACACCGCAATTCTTTCGTATAAAACGGGCAGGCGGCCGCTTGCCGCAGGGCCGCATAAAAAAGAAAGACCACTTAACAGTGGCCTCTCTGATTAGTAGCTCAATACTTTTCTGCCTCTAGCTCTTCTGCGTGCCAGCACTTTGCGGCCGTTAGCAGTAGACATTCTTTTACGGAAGCCATGAACTTTCTGTCTGTGCAGTTTCTTTGGCTGATAAGTTCTTACCATGTGAAATAACCTCCCTTCAAGGCGAAACCTTACAGGGTAGAATTATAGAGAATATTTTGAAAAAAGTCAAGTAAAAATCCATGGAATTTCCGCCGTTTCAGTAAATTTGCAGCAGATTTGTTTTTACAAGAGCCGAAAAAAGTAACAATCGTCCTGTAGTTGTGGAAAACTTCGTATTCTTTTTCAAATAATCTGTAAATTCCTGTTCCAAAGCTTTGACTGCCGTCGGAAATGAATTATAATGGGAGCAGAAGGAAATTTTCGTTTTCGCTGCTATTGGAACGACAGCGGGACATGATAATACAAAGATCGAATTCATCAGGAAGGTGATTCTATGAAACGAATGACAGCAGCTTTGCTGGCTTTGATGCTGGTTCTTTCCCTGAGCGGCTGCGCGCAGCGCTCTCTGCCCCAGACAGAAAGCACTCCGCCGGAACAGGCCGAACCGGTGAAACCGGCAGAACCGGAAAATGATCCTCTCCCTCCGGAGGAGATCCCACCGGCAGAAGAAAATCAAACAGAAACAGAAGAGATGACGGAGGAAGGCTATCCCTTTGTCCCGGCCAATCCGGCAGCGGTAACAGAGTTTTCCTCTTATGCCGCTTTGGACGGCAGTAAGCTGGGCTGGGGACCCGGTGGCCCGGTGGATGAGCTGAACCGCTCGCAGGGTGCTCTGCTGTATCAGGATAAATACGGAAAATACGATGCTGACTTTATCGGGAAAAATGAAAAAGTAGTCTATTTGACCTTTGACCAGGGCTATGAAAACGGCTACACTGCTCCCATTTTGGACACGCTGAAGGAGAAACAGGTTCCAGCCGTGTTCTTCCTCACCGGACATTATGCCCAGTCTCAGCCGGAGCTGATTCAGCGCATGATCGATGAGGGACACATTCTTGGCAACCACAGCCAGAACCACCCCTCCTTCCCGGACACCCCTTTGGAGGAATGTAAAGCCGAGGTGGAGGAGATCCACAACTATGTCAAAGAGAATTTTGATTACGAAATGAGTCTGTTCCGCTTCCCGGCCGGTGAATTCAGTGAACAGAATCTGAAACTTCTGCAGGATATGGGCTACCGCTCCGTATTCTGGAGCTTTGCTTACCGGGACTGGGAAGTAGACAATCAGCCTGACCCGGCACAGGCTTTGGAAACCATCGTTTCCAAAGCGCATCCCGGCGCGATCATTCTGCTCCATTCCGTTTCCTCCACCAACGCGGAGGTACTGGGCTCGGTGATCGATCAGCTGCGGGAGCAGGGCTATGAGTTCAAAGCCTATGAGCCGAATTTCCCCGGTGACAGCACAGCCGCATAAAGAGAAAACTTGACCAGCGTGTTGACCCGCTGGTCTTTTTCTTTTAAAATGTACATTAGATATTGGATAGAGAAAGGAGACCTGTCCCATGGCAAGAGAATTGGATCTGGATCCCCGGCTGAAGCTGGCGGCGTCCTTTGTACGGCCACAGGCTGTTTTTGCCGATGTAGGCTGTGACCACGGCAGACTGTCGGTTTATCTGATGCAGCAGTGCGGCGCAAACAGCGGCTACGCCTGTGACATTCGCCCCCAGCCATTGGAAAAAGCCCGTCAGCTTATTGCTAAAAAAGGGCTGGAACAGCAGGTCACCCCTGTGCTGACAGACGGCTTGCAGGGCATGGCCCAAAAGGGTATCACCGATGTGGTCATTGCCGGTATCGGAGGAGAGGTGCTGGCCCATATTGTGGAGGAAGCTGCCTTCCTGCAGGATCCGGCTGTTCGCATTATTTTGCAGCCTCAGAGCAAAGAGCATGTGCTGCGCAGCTGCCTGTACCGTCTGGGTTATCGTATCGAAACCGAAAAAGCGGTCCGCTCCGGACGCTTTCTTTATACTGTCATGGTGGTCTCCTACTGCGGCGAAGTCAAAGAGATCGATGATCTTTTTGCTTATGGGGGACTTCTGCTGCAGGAATCCAGCGAGGAAGCAAAGGAAAAGCTGGGCTGGACAGCCGATAATTTACTGGAAATCGCAGAAAGCATGAAACAATCCCCTGCGAAAAAAGAGGACTGCCGCCGCCTGACGATGGTGGCGGAGCAGCTTCGCCAGGCCGCCCTGAAGTAGAAAGAAGGTAGTAATATGACAGTGAAAGACATTCTTGCGGCAGTGGATGCCATCGCTCCCTTCCGCCTGACGATGGATTTTGATAATACCGGCCTTCTGGTCGGTGACCCGGATGCTCCGGTACAATCCGTTCTTCTGGCTCTGGACTGTACTGACCCGGTGATTGAGGAGGCCAAACGACAGAACGCCAATCTGATCATCAGCCATCATCCGGTGATCTTTAAGGGAATCAAACGGGTGACTGCCGACTCTGTTGTATGGAAGGCCATTCGCAGTGATATCAGTGTCATCAGTGCCCATACCAATCTGGATATTGCTCAGGGCGGTGTCAATGACTGTCTGGCTCAGAAGATCGGCCTCAGCCAGCTTCGCGGTCTGACCGTTACCAACTCCGAAGCCTTTGATAAGGTCATTGCCTTTGTTCCGGAAAGCCATGCTGCCGCCGTTCATCAGGCCATGACAGCCGCCGGTGCCGGTACCATCGAAAACTACGCCGGCTGCGCCTTCTTTACCCATGGAGAGGGAAGCTTCCTGCCTTTGGAGGGCGCTGATCCCTACCTTGGCACCGTAGGCGAAGTGGAAAAGGCCAAGGAAGTCCGGATCGAAATGATCTGCCCAAAAGCCAAAACTAAGGCAGTGGTAGCCGCCATGAAGGCGGCTCACCCTTACGAAGTACCGGCCTACGACATTTTCGAGGATCGGGGGATTGTAAGCGAGGAAAGCCTTGGTCGGGTGGGTGAGCTGTGCGAACCGCTCTCCGCCAAGGAACTGGCTCAGCAGGTCAAGGACGCACTGGGTGACACTGCTATCCGTTACACGGAAGGCAAGCAGCCGATCCAAGCCGTGGCTGTCTGTGGTGGAGCCGGAGATTCGGAGCTGGAAAGCGCCATTCGTTGTGGCGCCCAGGCTTTGGTCACCGGAGAAGCTGCCCATCATATCTTCATCGAAGCTGCTCATCGGGGCATCACCCTCATTGAGGCGGGACATTTCCACACGGAAGATGTTGTTTTGGACTCCCTCTGCCAGCGTTTGATGGAAAAATTCCCGGAAATAAAGTTTACCGTTTGGCATAACAGCCCGGTAAATTGCTTGTAGTATTTTATTTATCCCGAAATCGAGGTGATTCTCATGGCTTTGGACGGTTCTTTTCTGAGACAACTGAAGCATGAACTGGAGGAACAGATTTTGGATGCCCGGGTGGACAAAGTCCATCAGGTATCCCGTGAAGAGCTGATCCTCATTCTCCGTACCCGAAACGGAAACTTTAAATTATATATTTCTGCGGGCGCTGACAGCCCCCGTATCCATCTGACCACAACTTCCTTTGAAAACCCAAAGACGCCGCCCATGTTCTGTATGCTGATGCGCAAGCACCTGATCGGCGCCCGTATCATCGGTCTGGAGCAGGAAGGCTTGGATCGAATCCTGAAAATTCGCTTTGAGACCCGCAATGAAATGGGGGATTTGGTTCAGCTGAGCGGTATCATCGAAATCATGGGTCGCCACAGCAACTTCATTGTGGTGGATCAGGAGGGTCGTATCATCGACTCTATCAAACGAGTGGATGATACCATGTCTTCTGTTCGCCCTATTTTGCCGGGTATGCGCTATGTGCTGCCTCCGGCACAGGATAAGCTGCTGCTGACGGAAAGCAGTCCCGAAACCATGGTAGATACCATTCTGCATGGCAAGGATGTGCCTTTGTCTAAGGCGATCCTGAATGCGGTGCAAGGCCTGTCTCCACTGGTTTGCCGGGAAATCGCAAACTATGTTTTCCTTGGGGATGACCGGGTCGTTTCGGATATGAATCCGGATCAGGTCGATCGTCTGCGCTTCTACCTTGGCCGTATCCGTGATATGGTACAGAACCACAGCGGAACTCCCACCGCTATCATCGATGCCAAAGGCAAGCCACAGGATTTCTCCTTCCTGGATATCCACCAGTATGGCCCATCGATGGTCACCCGGCAGTATGAAACCTACAGCCAGCTGCTGGATCAGTTCTACAGCCGTCGGGACCATGTACAGCGCATGAAGCAGCGCAGCGCTGATCTGCTGAAATTCCTGGCCAATACCTCCGACCGCATTGCCCGCAAAGTCAATCTGCAGAAGAAAGAGCTGGAGGACTGCGCACAGAGGGAACAGTGGAAAATGTACGGCGATATTCTCAGTGCCAACCTTTGGTCCATTCAGAAAGGGGACCGGGAGGTGACCCTGCAGAACTTCTATGAGGAAGATCTGCCCATGGTAACCATTCCGCTGGATGTACGAAAAACGCCATCCCAAAACGCACAGAAGTATTATGCCGAATATCGAAAAGCCGATACGGCTGAGAAAAAACTGCTGGAACTGATCGAGCAGGGAGAGCAGGAATATCTGTATATCGATTCTGTCTTTGATGCTTTGACCCGTGCTTCCACCATGGATGAGCTGTCTGCCATTCGCGCCGAGCTGGAATCTCAGGGCTATTTGCGGGTGCAGAACCGCAAGGGTATGAAGCCGCAGAAGCTGAATCCGAAGAAATACCGCTCCGATGACGGTTTCACCATTTTGGTGGGCCGCAATAACATTCAAAACGACCAGCTGACCCTGAAGGACAGTCATGGGCGGGACATGTGGTTCCACACCAAAAACATCCCCGGCTCCCATACCATTGTAGTAGCAGAAGGACAGGACATCCCGGACAGCACTTTGACACAGGCTGCGATTCTGGCCGCCACCAACAGCCGGGCCGTCGAATCCTCTCAGGTACCGGTCGATTATACCCAAATCAAACACATCAAAAAGCCCAAAGGCGGTAAGCCGGGCATGGTCATCTACCACATTTACAACACGGCTTATGTGACCCCGGATCTGGAGCTGGAAAAGCGGCTGCGTGTGGAATAAATTTCCTCAATTTGTTCGTGCAGCGTGGACACTTGGCAAGTAAACAGTATTTTCCGCGCACATTTGGTCGATTTATGTATTGTAATAAAAACCGAATACAGCTATAATTAAACTTGTAGAAGTTTGATCCTCAAAAAATACAATTTGTCCATCTGACAAGGACAAACTTCCAATAAAATCAAATGATCGTCTCGGGACGCCGAAGCCCCTGTTCGGCGCCTTTGTGGTGATGAAGGAGGAAAACATCATGCTGACTTTGGAAATGATCCAGGAAGCACAGCAGGCATTGAAAGGCGTTGCCCGCGTTACTCCACTGAATCCAACCAAAAACCTGGGTAAAAATGTTTACATCAAAGCAGAAAACCTGCAGCTGACCGGTGCCTTCAAGGTGCGCGGCGCTTTCAATAAGATCCGCTCCCTGTCCGAAGAAGAGCGTGCAAAAGGCGTAATTGCCTGCTCTGCCGGCAACCACGCACAGGGTATTGCCCTGTCCGCAACCAAGCTGGGTATCAAATCCTACATCTGTATGCCTGCCGGCGCTCCTTTGAGCAAGGTAGAGGCTACCAGAAACTATGGTGCAGAAGTTATTCTGGTCCCAGGCGTTTATGACGATGCTGCAAGAGAAGCAACCCGTCTGGTAGAAGAAAAAGGTTATACCTTTGCACATCCATTCAATGACGAGTATGTTATTGCCGGTCAGGGTACTGTTGGTCTGGAAATTCTGGAACAGCTGCCAGAGGTAGAACAGATCGTTGTTCCAATTGGCGGCGGCGGTCTCATCAGCGGTATTGCTTTCGCAATCAAAGCGCTGAAACCAAGCTGCAAAGTCATCGGCGTACAGGCTGCCGGTGCTCCTTCCATGTATGAATCCCGCAAAGCAGGCCAGCCAATCGAGCTGCCAAGCGTATCCACCATTGCAGATGGTATCGCTGTAAAGAAA
>JAGALG010000177.1 GCA_017848075.1 Oscillospiraceae bacterium
GGACGAATACTTCGATCCACAGCGCTGGTATGATTCCTTTGCAAAAGCCGGACTGGACGGCGCCTTCTACGCCAACCGTCTGCGTCCATACGAGGAGATCACTCCTTGGGATCATCTGGACTTCTGCGTCAGCAAAAACTTCCTGATCCGCGAAAACAAGATCGCAAAAGAGGAAAACCGCACCACACCACACTGCCGTCAGCAGTGTTCCGGCTGCGGCGCCAATAAACTGGTAGGAGGTGTTTGCTTTGCGTAAGATCCGTGTCTTCTTTACGAAACTGGGCCGAGCCAAGTACATCTCCCATCTGGACTCCAACCGCTGCTGGCAGCGCTCCATCAAACGCAGTGGCCTGCCGGTATGGTTCACCGAGGGCTTTAACCCACATATGTATCTGACCTTCCCGCTGCCGCTGTCTCTGGGCTACGAGAGCAAATACGAGTGTGTGGATCTGCGCCTGCTGGAGGACATCTCCGATGAGGAAGTGGTACAGCGCCTGAACGACGCTCTGCCGACCGATATCCGCGTTTTTGGCTGCGCTGAGCCGCACATGGATCAGAAGGAGATCGCGTGGGCAGATTACGACATCTTCCTTTCCTGCGACAATGCCGCTGCGCTCTCGGAGGAGCTGTCTGCTTATTTTGCACAGGAGCAGATCCTGGTACAGAAAAAGACCAAAAAAGGCAGCAAAGAGGTGGATCTGAAGCCGCACTTCTCCGTTCTGAAACAGGAAGTGGAGGCCGAAGGCATTGCCCTGACTCTGCGCTGCACCACCGGTATCGAGGTGAACATCAACCCAAGTCTGCTGTTGGATAACTTCGGCAGCATTGAAAAAGTAGAGACCGTGTCCACCTGCCGTACCATGGTTTACACCGCGAAGCTGGAGCAGTTCCGATAGGGACTTGTTGAAAGTTTTACTTTCTCAACATTCCCCGTCAAAGTGCCCACATTCCACAGCCGTTATCCGTCAAAAAAAGATACTTTGACCTCTTGAAAAGGGAAAAATGCTGTGGTATTATATACAAGAATGCAATACCACTATGTGGCTTCGGCCCATAGCGAGGGTTAATGCACCGGTCCGCAAGGGCTACTACATTAAAGTGGATATTCCTCTGACCGTTGACGGAGAGTTTTGGCTCCCTGAGGTGCATGAATATCTGGAAATTAAAAGGAGGATCCATCAATGGACGCACTGAAAACTATTGCACAGTCTTGTCTGAAGACTGAAATCCCAGCTTTCGAAGTTGGTGACACCGTTCGCGTAATGGTAAAAATCAAAGAAGGTAACCGTGAAAGACTGCAGGATTTCGAAGGCACTGTAATTGCTAAGAAAAACGGCGGTATCGCTTCTACCTTCACCGTTCGTCGTGTAGCTCACGGCTGCGGCGTAGAGAGAGTATTCCCAATGCACTCTCCTAATGTTGCTGAAGTAACTGTTACCCGTCATGGTAAAGTTCGTCGCAGCAAACTGTACTACCTGCGTGACCGCGTTGGTAAAGCTGCTAAAGTTAAAGAGCAGATCCTGTAATATGGAGACCCGGAAAGCACCTCGAAAGAGGTGCTTTTCTTCTGTTCAGATTCTTTTTCCACAGACCTATCCAATCTGCACAAATATCAGTTGCTATCTCCGTGGAAAATGCCGCATTTTACAGAATTGCAAAAAATGCGAAAAGTGTAAAGAAAAAACCTTGACACCGGGGCTGTTTTTCGTATATAATAAACTCTGTCAGATGTAAAGGAATCAACTTTACAATAAGCGCAAAACCGCGCAGGATGCAGGAAAGGGAAGGGTTGTTCCATGGCAAAAAACCTGGAGATCTCCATGCTTTTGGATTTTTACGGTGAAATGCTGACGGAAAAACAGCAGGAAGTGGTAAGTCTCTACCACAATGAGGACTTATCTCTGGCTGAGATCGCCCAGATCGCCCAGATCACCCGACAGGGTGTGCGGGACAGCATCAAGCGGGGAGAGGCCACCCTTCTGGAAATGGAGGAGCGGCTGGGTCTGGCCCGGAAGTTCCGGGAAATGGAAACTGAGCTGACCAAGATCATTGCCTGTGCCAGAGAGATTGTGTTTGAAGCGGAGGAAATGCCTCGCAGCCGACCGATCATTGAACAGGCCAAAGAGATTGAGCGCATTGCTGATAAACTGATGGACTAAGAGCCATCGAAAAATTCAAAGGATCCAATGATCCGAGGAAAGGAAACGACCAATGGCATTTGAAGGACTTTCTGAAAAACTGAATCAAGCCTTTAAAAAGCTGAAATCCAAAGGTGTCCTGAAAGAGGCTGATGTAAAAGAAGCCATGCGGGAAGTGCGCCTTGCGCTGCTGGAAGCCGATGTCAACTATAAGGTTGCCAAAGACTTCATCAAAACAGTAACGGAGAAGTGTGTCGGTTCCGAAGTGCTGCAGAGCCTGACCCCGGTACAGTCCGTCATCAAGATCGTTCGTGATGAGCTGACCGATTTGATGGGCTCCACCAATTCCCGGATTCATTTCTCCTCTAAACTGCCGACCATCATTATGATGTGTGGTCTGCAGGGTTCCGGTAAAACCACCCACTCCGCCAAGCTGGCCAAATACTTCCGCAAGGATGGTCACCGTCCTCTGCTGGTAGCCTGTGACATTTACCGTCCGGCTGCGATCGATCAGTTGAAGGTCGTTGGTAAACAGGTGGACACTCCTGTTTTCGAGATGGGACAGGAAAATCCGGTAAAAATCGCTCGTGAAGCCATCAAATACGCCAAGGACTACGGTCACGATATCGTGATCCTGGATACCGCCGGTCGACTGCATGTAGACGAAGAGCTGATGCAGGAGCTGAAAGATATCCAGGCTGAGGTTGGCCCACACGAGATCCTTCTGGTCATCGACTCCATGACCGGTCAGGACGCAGTCAATGTGGCAGAGAGCTTTAACAATGCTCTGGGCATCGACGGCGTGATCCTGACCAAGCTGGACGGCGATACCCGCGGCGGTGCGGCTCTTTCTGTAAGAGCAGTTACCGGCAAGCCGATCAAATTCGTCGGTATGGGTGAAAAGCTGGATGAGCTGGAGCCATTCCATCCGGACCGTATGGCCTCCCGAATCCTGGGCATGGGCGATGTACTGACCCTGCTGGATAAGGTACAGACCGACATGGACGAAGAAAAGGCCATGAAGGCTGTGGAACGCCTGAAAAACAACGAGTTCGATATGAATGACCTGCTGGAGCAGATGAAGCAGATCCGCGGCATGGGACCTCTGGGCAAAGTGCTGGAGATGATCCCGGGTGTTGCCGGCAAGATCGATGACGAAGCAGCTCAGGCAGGAGAAAAAGAACTGGTGATCATGGAAGCAATCATCAATTCCATGACCAAGGCCGAACGGGCCAATCCGGAGATCATCAATCCAAATCGTAAACGCCGTATCGCTGCCGGTTCCGGCACCGATGTTTCTCAGGTCAACCGCCTGCTGAAACAGCATAAGCAGATGAAGGAAATGATGAAGCAGATGAAAAACTTCGGCAAGAAGGGTGGCAAACGCCGCATGCCTTTCATGCCGGGCATGTTTTAGTATTTAAGCCACAGGCTTAACATATATGAAAATTTTTTAATTCTTTTATGAGGTGAACAAAATGGCTGTTAAAATCAGACTGCGCCGCATGGGCGCTAAAAAAGCTCCTTTCTACCGTGTTGTTGTTGCTGACTCCCGTTACCCAATGGACGGCAGATTCATCGAAGAGATCGGTTACTACGATCCAAGCAAAAACCCAGCTGATGTAAAAATCGACGCTGAAAAAGCTAAAAAATGGATCGCTAACGGCGCTCAGCCAACTGATACTGTAAAATCCCTGCTGAAAAACGTTCTGTAAGGTTTTTCCTTAGAGGTACATTATGCAGGAATTGATCGTTGCGATCGTTCGAGGCCTGGTCGATAATAAAGATGCTGTTACCGTGACCATGGACGAGCAGCCTCGTGAGGATGGCACCTTTGTGTACCATCTCCATGTTGCTCCAGAGGACATGGGCCGTGTTATCGGCAAACAGGGTCGTATTGCAAAAGCGATCCGCACCATCGTGCGTTCTGCTGCTGGTAAAGTTGAGCAGAAAGTTGCAGTAGAGATCGACTAAGCTGTCGGGATCCATAGTGAAATGAAGCGGGAAAGCGGCCAGCTTTCCCGTTTTTTACAGGCTGAATTTTGCCTGTACCGTGAAAAAGGCCACTCATGCTGAAAGGAGCCAACAACCATGCTCAAACAATATATCGACACCGGAAAGATCGTCAATACCCACGGCCTGCGGGGCGATGTGAAGCTGGAGCCCTGGACAGACGATCCGGAGCTGTTCTGCGAGATCGACACCCTCTATCTGGATGCCGAAGGCAAACAGCCGCTGAATATCCAGCATGCCCGCATGCAGAAGGGCATGGTGCTGGTGAAATTTGAAGGAATCGACACCGTGGAAGCGGCTGAAAAGCTGCGGAACAAGGTGCTCTATATCCACCGGGACGATATTCCACTGGAGGAAGGGGAGTACCTGATCCAGGATCTGCTGGGCTGCACGATTATCGATGCTGATGATGGCAAAGAGTACGGCAAGCTGATCGATATCACCTATTCCGGAGCTTCCGATATCTACCATATTAAATTTGCTGACGGTTCCGTACAGCTGTGCCCGGCCATTGATGAGACCATCATCGAGACCGATGTGGAAGGCCGTGTGATCCGTATCCGTCCAATGGTCGGCCTCTTTGATCTTGGCGGAAACGACGACGAGGAATAGGCCATGCGGATCGAAATCGCTACTTTGTTCCCGGAAATGTGCGAGCGAGTGTTGGATGAAAGCATCATTGGTCGTGCCAGACGGGCCGGCAAGCTGGATATCCGCTGTCGTAATATCCGGGACTACACGCTGGATAAACACCGCCGGGTGGATGATACACCTTATGGTGGCGGCAAGGGGATGCTGATGCAGGTAGAGCCGATCTATCGCTGCTGGGAGGCCGTTTGCGAGGACTGCGGCGCCCGTCCCCATACCATCTATCTTTCCCCGAAAGGCTCTGTGTTCAGCCAGAAAAAGGCGCTGGAGCTGAAAGAGAAGCATGAGAATATTCTGCTGCTTTGCGGCCATTATGAGGGTGTGGATCAGCGGGTACTGGACGAGATCGTGGACGAGGAGATCTCCATCGGAGACTTTGTCCTGACCGGCGGAGAGCTGGGCGCGCTGGTCATTGCAGATGCAGTGGGCCGCCTTTGTGATGGTGTTCTCTCTGAGTCCGTCTGCTTCGAGGAGGAGAGCCACTTTAACGGTCTGCTGGAGTATCCTCAGTACACCCGTCCACCCGTATGGCATGGTCGGGAGGTTCCGGAGGTGCTGCTCAGCGGCCATCATGCCAACATCGTGAAATGGCGCAGAGAGGAGTCCCTGCGGGTGACTCGTCAGCGCCGCCCCGACCTGCTGGAGCAGGCGGAAGAGCAGGGTATGCTGGATAAAAAAGACCGTGCTTTCCTGCAAAAACTGCAAGAGGAAGAAAATAACAGTTCCTTGGTGGAAAAGTAGGAGCTTTTTCACCCATTGTTGAAAACTGATTAGATAATCCTCACAAAAGGACTTGTTTCAAAACAAGCCCGACTGAGAAAAACAGAAAAAATGTACAAATATATTCAACTTTTTCGGTTTTTTCGTTGACGAAAATCGGAGATATGGTATAATGTAGTTGTTCCGCTAAGGTCGAGGTATGACCTGAATGCGGTTAGTATCGGTATCAAAAAATGTTTTAAGGGAGTTTCGATTATGTTTGTTAAAGAAGTTGTTGTTCAGA
>JAGALG010000178.1 GCA_017848075.1 Oscillospiraceae bacterium
CAGATACTCCAAAGTATCCACAGCTGCGAAGATCTGGACGCGGCCTTTCAGCTCCTCCAGCTTCTCTGCGATCTCCGGAGCGGAAAGGCCCTCTGCGATCAGCTTCTCTGCGTATTCCACCAACAGACGGATGCCGCAGGCGGTGGTTCTGGAGTCGATCACATAGATGCCATCATACTCCAGCATTTCTTTTGCGTTGACCGCACTCTGCCAGGTGCCGCTGATACCGCCGGAAAGCAGGATGCAGATCAGCTGGTCACCGGCTGCCTGTGCTTCCTCAAACTTCTCCAGAAAGGCGGCTGGAGCCGGCAGAGAGGTTTTTGGATGGACAGTGCCGTTGATCAGGCGATCATAGAACTGGTCTTTTTCCAGCTCGATGGTATCCTGCAGGCTTTCTTCGCCGAAATTCACATTCAGCGGTACCATGCTGATGTTTCTTGCTTTTAGCTCTTCCAGACTGAAATCAGCGGTAGAGTCAACTAAAATACGAATCATTGTTTTTCTCTCCTTCACTCTTAGGCCTGTGTTTCCTGTTTATGCAGCAAGCGGTCTGCTGCGGCAGACAGCTCTTCCATCAGCTTGGCCGCTTCACTTGCCCGTTTCTCGCCGATCTCGGCGATGATGCCGTCCACCAGCTTCAGCACCCGCTGGTGCAGCTGCTGGTATGCGCCGGCCTGATTCATGTTCATAAAGACAAAGATTTGCCGTTTATCTTTTTTGGAGCGCTCCCTGCGGATGATGCCCTTGCTTTCCAGCAGGCTCAGGGTGCGGTTCATTTGGGATTTCAGCATTTTGGTCTCGCTGCACAGGTCGGTAGCGGTGATGTTCCGCTCCGGCTGGGTGAACGATGCCCGATACAGAATATTGCAGATCAGCGCCTCGTTGAAGCTCAGCTCGCTGACCACCCGGTCATTGACCACGGAGGTGGACAGGTGCAGCCATGCACGAAGCAAACTCTCGTTGGTTTGGGGCATTTTCTCCCCTCCCTTTCCAATTCAATCAGTTCACATTTTGAACTATGTAACTTTCGTAACGAATCTTATCACAAAGCACTGATTTTGTCAATGTTTCTTTGCTAAAAACTACAAAAAGAGCCGCCGGGTCTTTGCCCGACGGCTCTTGTGCTTCTTTTTACTTTTTCCACTGGTAAACCACCAGATCGCTGGGGTTTTCTTCAAAGCCATGTTTTGCAAGGAAGTCGATCTGCTCCTGATCTCCCGTTGGGAAGTAGGCCACGATCTTTTCCTGACCGCTGAGCACCATCAGGTTCAGCGCAAAGGACAGGGCACGGCGTTTGTCGCCCTTCATGGCGGCGATGTACAGGGCTTTTTCCGGCTGGAAGCGGCTGCCCGCAATCAGCGCATTGCCCTTGCCGTCGCCATAGACCCAACCGGCAGCTGCAAAGCCACGGCAGGTCTCCTCATTGATCTCGTAGAAGGTCTGGTTGATATCCCAGAAGCCATTGCAGCTCTCCTTCAAAGGCAGCAGTTCTGCCACCGCTTCATCACAGGTCAAACGATGGTACATTGGCGGCTCCCAGAACAGAGAGGCGTCCGCAGTCTGCATGGTCAGAGTCATGCCGTGGAAGGACGGGCCGCGGGTCAGGCCGTTTTTCTCAGCCAGTGCTGCACTTGGCACATTTTTGGCGCCGGTGTACATTCTGGCAGCCGGACAGCCCAGTGCTTCGATCTGCTCCAGATAGCGCTTATAAATCGCCATGCCGCAGCCCTGACGCTGGTCGTCCGGATGAACACGGAGCAGCTCCAGCCAAGCGGAACCGTCAAAAAGACAGGTCAGCTTGCCCATACCGGCTACTCTGCCGTCGATCTCCGCAACGGTGAACTCACCACGGGTGGTGTTATAGTAGGCCAGCACATCGTCCATGTAGTGGTTGTTGCCCTTGATGGCAGCCTGCTCGATCTCCAAACATACCTTCCGGTCTTCCGGTCGGAAGGCTCTTGTTGTAATTGCCATAGAAATTCTCCTTTTCCTGCTATTTCTTCAGGTAGGTGTTGAACCAGTCGGTGATCTCTTTCAGGCGGCGAATACGATGTTTTGGTTTGCCAATGCGGCTGAGGCCGTGGCTTTCGCCGTGGAAGAGGCAAACTCTGGTTGGGCAGCCGTGCATTCTCAGTGCGGTGAACATCTGCAGCGCATCGCACATCCAGCAGCGGTAGTCCTCGTCGGACTGAATGAACAGGGTTGGGGTCACACATTTATCTGCGTATTTCAGTGGGGAACGATTCCACATTTCCTCTGGGGAGTTCCATGGGTCGGACTGTACCGCAGACAGGTTGTGGTAGTAACCAATGTCAGTGGTCAGGCACTTACTGATAAAGTTGGAGATGGAACGCTGGGAAGCCACTGCTGCAAAGCGGTCGGTGTGGCCGATGATCCAGTTTGCCATGAAGCCGCCGTAGCTGCCGCCGGTCATACCAACTCGTTTCGGATCGATCTGTGGGTATGCTTCCAGCACTTTATCGGTGAATTCCATCAGGTCGTTGTAGTCCAGCACGCCGTATTTTGGACCGCGGATATCAGCAAATTCGTTGCCTTTACCGTCGCCGCCTCGTGGGTTGCAGAAGAATACAAAGTAGCCTTCGCTCGCCCACAGCTGCATTTCGTGGAAGAACACTTCGCCGTAAACAGTTTTTGGACCGCCGTGTACATCCAGAATTGCCGGGTAGGTTTTGTTTGGATCGTAGTCTACCGGTTCGATAACCCAACCGTCGATCTCCACGCCGTCGCTGTCCACAAAGTTCAGCGGTTTCAGTGGGGAGATGGCATGGCTGTTCAGGTATTCGTCGTTGAAGGAAGTCAGTTTTTCTTCGCAGTCTGCGCCCTCTTTGCAGGTGTAAAGCTCCTGCAGGCCGTTGTTGCGCATTGCCACATAGATGAACTGGCCGTTATGATAGTCGAAGCAGTTGATGGCACCGTTGATTTTTGGGGAAACGATCTGCTCGCTGCCGTCGCTGTTCATTTTCACAATGTAGGAGTTGAAGCCACGGGTGCTCAGGAAGTACCAGCTGTCGCCCACGATCTTGCTGCCTCTGCCGCCGCCGCGGGTGGCGTCGGAGCCAACA
>JAGALG010000023.1 GCA_017848075.1 Oscillospiraceae bacterium
AACGAGGCTCGTTACTCCTCCCTCACCCGCTCCTTCCCAGAAAGAGCAGAAGAACTCTTCACCAAAGCAGAGAAAAATGCTCTGGATCGTTACGCTCACCTGCAGAAACTGGTTAAGCTGTACGATGTAGAATAATTGCTGAATTAGCATGATTAGAGGCACCCTTCGGGGTGCCTCTTTTTTATTGAATGCGCTCTTTCCATCGGAAAGGGCGATTTTTTTTACAGACTTTACTCCTTTTTTACTCTGTTTCTTTTGATTTTACGAAGGATTTACTTTCACAATGTTTTGGTTTTTACAGTACAGCGGTATTCTTTTCTTGCAACAAAGAAATAATAAATGAAAGAGAAATTGAAAGGGAGTAATGAAATCATGAAAAAACTTCTCGCACTTTGTCTGGCCGCTGTAATGGCTCTGTCCTTTGCAGCCTGCGGCAGCTCTGAATCCGAAAATAACACCAATGCCACGATCGCTGTCATTTCCCGTGAGGATGGTTCCGGTACCCGCGGTGCCTTTGAGGAACTGCTGGAAATTGAAGAAACCACTCTGGACGCTGATATCACCAACAGCACTTCTGTTATGATGACTTCTGTATCCGGCAATTCCAATGCGATCGGCTACATCTCCATGGGTTCTCTGAACGATAGTGTAAAAGCAATCAAAATCAATGATGTCGAAGCTAGCATCGAAAACATCAAAAACGGCTCTTACATCGTCAGCCGTCCATTCAATATCGCAACCAAAGAAGAAATCAGTGAGGTTGCTCAGGACTTTATCGACTTCATCCTCAGCAGCGAAGGTCAGGCCGTGGTTGAAGAAGCCGGTTACATTCCGCTGGACGAAACCAGCCCTTACAGCGGTTCCAAGCCTGCCGGTAAAATTGTAGTAGCTGGCTCCTCCTCCGTTACTCCGGTCATGGAGAAGCTGAAAGAGGCTTACACCGCTGTCAATAGCAGCGCTGAAATCGAGATCCAGCAGTCCGACTCCTCCTCCGGCATGAACAACACCGTGGAAGGTGTCTGCGATATCGGTATGGCCTCCCGCGACCTGAAAGACAGTGAGCTGGAAAAAGGTCTGGTTCCAACGGTCATTGCAACCGATGGTATCGCTATCATCGTCAACAATGAAAATACAGTCGATGGTCTGACTGCAGAGCAGGTAAAAAATATCTACATCGGTGAGATCATTAACTGGGACGAAATTGCTTAAAACAAGGAAGCAAAAGGGGATGCGGCGGTAAGCCGCATCCCACTTTGTGCGTAAATATCAGAAAAGGAGCGATAATAAAACGATGAAATCCTCTCCTCTCAACAAGGAATCTATTATGCACGGCGTCTTTTTCCTTGCAGCTTGTGTCTCAATTCTGGCAGTTGGTCTGATCTGCCTCTTCCTTTTCATCAACGGTATCCCTGCAATGAGTAAGATCGGTCTGTTTGACTTTTTGCTGGGGAAAAGCTGGAAGCCTTCAGATAATATCTACGGTATTCTCCCCATGATCCTGGGCAGCGTGTATGTTACGGCAGGAGCTCTGATCATCGGTGTCCCTATTGGTATTCTGACTGCGATCTTCATGGCAAGATTCTGTCCCAGCAAACTTTATAAACTGCTGAAACCAGCCATCGGTCTGCTGGCCGGTATTCCTTCTGTCGTATACGGTTTCTTCGGTCTGGTGGTGATTGTTCCGATGATCCGAGAACTGTTCCCGGACAGCAAAGGCACCAGTATGCTGGCGGCTTCTCTCCTTCTTGGAATGATGGTTCTGCCAACAATCATCGAAGTCAGTGAATCGGCAATTCGTGCTGTTCCAAACAGCTATTATGAAGGTGGCTTGGCCCTTGGAGCCAGCCACGAACGCAGCGTATTCTTCACCGTTCTTCCTGCTGCCAAATCCGGTATTCTCGCCGGCGTGATCCTTGGTATCGGTCGAGTGATCGGTGAAACCATGGCGGTCATCATGGTTGCCGGCAACCAGCCTCGTATGCCTCAGGGTCTGTTAAAAGGTGTCCGTACTTTGACTTCCAACATCGTTATGGAAATGGGCTACGCCGCCGATTTACACAGAGAAGCTCTGATCGCAACAGCGGTGGTTCTTTTTGTGTTCATTCTTCTTATCAATCTGCTGTTCTCGCTCATCAAAGGAAGGGGAAAAGAATAAATGAAACCAATCAATCAACAAACGCTCCGTCAGAAAATGATGGCCTATCGGCGCAGTCCTCTCTCCTTTGTGTTGTTTCTTCTGGTCAGCCTGTCTGCCCTGTTTACCATGGCAGTCCTGCTGTTCCTCATCGTCTATATCCTGATAAAAGGTTTGCCCCATCTGACCCCAGAGTTGTTTGCATGGGAGTACAATTCCGAAAATGTATCCATGCTCCCTTCCATCATCAACACCATTTTTATGACGCTGCTTTCTCTGCTGATCGCAGCTCCAATCGGAATTTTTGCTGCTATTTATCTGGTAGAGTATGCGAAACGAGGCAATAAAGTGGTAAAGGTGATCCGCATTACCGCCGAAACATTGTCCGGTATTCCTTCCATTGTCTACGGTTTGTTCGGTATGCTCTTCTTTGTCATCGCCTTGGGCTGGGGTAACTCCATTCTCTCCGGTGCTTTCACCTTAGCCATTATGATCCTCCCGCTGATCATCCGGACGACAGAAGAAGCTCTCCAATCTGTTCCCGATTTGTATCGGGAAGCCAGCTTCGGTTTGGGCGCAGGCCGCCTGCGCACCGTATTTCGGGTGGTTCTCCCGTCGGCTGTACCGGGTATCCTTGCCGGTATCATTCTGGCTATCGGTCGTATTGTCGGTGAGACAGCCGCACTTATCTATACTGCCGGCACCGTAGCCGAAGTACCAAGCAGTCTTTTCAGCTCCGCACGAACCCTGTCTGTCCACATGTATAACTTATCGCAGGAAGGTCTGTACTTCAATCAGGCCTACGCCACCGCTGTTGTTCTTCTGCTGGTGGTCATCTGCATCAATAGCCTGTCCAACTTTATTGCCAAACGAATCACGAAGGGATAAATCATGAATAAATTTACCATTGAAAATCTGAACTTACATTACGGCGATTTCCACGCTCTGAAAAATATCAATATGAACATCCCCGCCAACGAGATCACCGCCTTTATCGGTCCTTCTGGCTGCGGCAAATCCACCTTCCTGAAAAGCCTCAATCGCATGAATGATTTGATCGAAGGCTGTGCCATTGATGGCAAAGTGCTGTTGGATGGCGAAGACATCTATGGGGATATGGATCTGAACCTGCTGAGAAAGCGGGTCGGCATGGTCTTTCAGAAACCCAACCCCTTCCCCATGAGCGTTTATGATAATATCGCATTTGGCCCACGAACTGATGGTATCCGACAGAAGGCTGTCCTGGATGAAATTGTAGAGAAATCCCTTCGGGATGCTGCCATTTGGGATGAGCTGAAGGATCGTCTGAATAAAAGCGCACTTGGCCTTTCCGGTGGACAGCAGCAGCGTCTTTGCATTGCACGAGCCTTGGCTGTAGAGCCGGAGGTTCTTCTGATGGATGAACCAACCTCTGCGCTGGACCCGATCTCCACCTCCAAAATTGAAGATCTGGCCATGGAACTGAAAGGAAAATACAGCATCATTATGGTTACCCACAATATGCAGCAGGCCGCCCGCATCTCCGATAAAACTGCATTCTTCCTGTTGGGTGAAGTGATCGAATTCGGCAGAACGGAACAGCTCTTCTCTGTGCCGAAGGACAAACGAACCGAAGACTACATTACCGGACGCTTTGGTTAAGCGAGAAAGGAATATCCTATGCGGAATAAATTTGATGAGCAGCTGCTTCTGCTCAATGACGAATTAAATGAAATGGGTGCTCTCTGTGAAAGTGCCATTGCTGCTTCAGCCAAAGCCCTGTTAAGCGGCGATAAAGCCTTAGCGGAACAAGCCATCTCTCTGGATAATGAAATTGATCAGCAGGAAAAAGTGATTGAAACCCTGTGTTTGAAGCTGCTTCTCCAGCAGCAGCCGGTAGCTCGGGATCTGCGTCAGATCTCCTCTGCCCTGAAAATGATCACAGACATGGAGCGCATTGGCGACCAGGCTGCTGATATTGCAGAAATCGTCCGCGAAACCCATTTGAAAGCCTCGGATCGTACTGCTCACATTGGAGAAATGGCGAAATCCACCATCAAAATGGTGACTGACAGCGTGGAAGCCTTTGTCCATCAGGATCTTGAGACTGCAAGAGCTGTTATGGCCTATGATGATATTGTTGACCGGCTGTTCCAGGTGGTCAAATCGGAGGTGATCGCCCTGATCGCCAGCGGTCATGCTGATGCGGAATACGCTGTCGATCTGCTGATGATCGCCAAATACTTCGAGCGCATCGGTGATCATGCTACCAACATTGCCGAATGGGTGGAATATGCCATCACCGGTATTCACAAAGACAGTTCCAAAGAATAATCGTTTTCTTTCCCCGGAAAAGAGCCTTCGATTGAAAGGCTCTTTTCTTTTTAGGTTTCTTTTAAGCCCTTATGACTATACTGATAGATATAAACTTTTACCCTAAAGGAGGATGTCCCATGAAACGAATTCTTGCACTGCTTTTGGTAGTTGCACTCCTTCTATCCGCCTGCAATTCCGAAGCTCCTGTGGAATCGGAACAGGAGAGCAATCATACTGTTACAGAAAACCAGGAAGGTACTTCCGCTCCGGAAACGGAATTCCAGTTCGAAGGTACAACGATCCATCTGTCTGACGACAAAATTCTTGTAAATGAGGAAGCGATCTCTACCGATGCCAGTGCTGCAGTCTATGCTGCCAATGATATCGTATATTACGAAGACGGTAAGGACTTTACTTATGGCGAAGGCACAGAGGAAGACGAACACAGCGCAGAAGAAGCTGCTGCTCATACTGTTGTTCATATCACACAGCCGGGCAGTTATGCCCTCAGCGGTAAACTGTCTGCCGGACAGATTGCTATTGATTTAGGAGAGGACGCTGAAGAGGATCCCAACGCCGTAGTCAATCTCTACTTGAATGGAGTGGATATCAGCTGCAGCGTGGCTCCTGCTGTAATTTTCTACAATGTTTATGAGTGTGGCTCCAAAGAGGAGGAAAGCGCTACCCACGAAGTGGATACAACTGAAGCTGGTGCCAATGTTTACTTGGTAGATGGCAGCGAAAATACGGTAAACGGTTCTTATGTTGCCCGTATTTACAAATCTGTGGAATTGAGTGAAGATGGTAAAAGCGTTGTAGATAGCAAAAAACTCCATAAATATGACGCTGCTTTCTATTCCAAAAAGTCCATGAATTTGTTTGGTGACACCGGCGTGCTGAACATCAATGCAGAAAATGAAGGCCTTGACTCTGAACTGCATCTGACGATCAACGGCGGCAATATCAATATCAATTCCGGAAACGATGGTATCAATACCAATGAAGACTATATCTCTGTCACCACGATCAACGGCGGTACCGTCAACATCAATGTCAACGGTTCTACCGGTGAAGGCGATGGTATTGACTCCAACGGTTGGCTGGTGATCAACGGTGGCAAGGTTATTGCGGCTGCCTGTGGTTTCAGCGGCGATGCCGGTATCGACTCCGACATGGGAATTCATGTCAATGGCGGCACTGTGATCGCGACCGGAAATATGTACGACCGTTTGGAAGAAGGCGGTCAGAATTATGCCGTCTTCACCTTTGCTCAGACTCAGAAGGGCGGTCAGAGCTACTGCTTCCGCAATGAAAGTGGTATGGAGCTGTTTTCTTTCACTCCTGCCAACGACTTTATCTACCTGATCCTTTCCGACCCGGATATGGTCGAAGGAACCTACAGCTTCTGGCAGGGCGAAACACAGCTGGCCAGCAATAGCGGTGGCGCCATAGGCTCTGGAAAACCAGGTATGATGGGACAGCGCCCCAATATGCAGATGCCGGAAGGCCAGAACCAGCCTCCGGAGCTTCCGGAAGGCATGAAAGAGGGCGAAATTCCCCAAATGCCACCAGAGGGCCAGTTCTCAAAAGATATGCTGCCGGAAGGCGCTACAAGAAACGAAGACGGCTCTATCACATTGGCAGACGGTACGATTCTGAAAATGGAGGAGATACCAGGCCGCAACGGTATGATGGAGCAGCTGCAGAAAAATGAGGATGGCACCTTCACCCTCCCGGATGGCACAGTTGTAACGCAGGAAGAACTGGAACAGCAGATGGAACAGTTCCGTCAGGAAGGCGGCCGTGGACAGCGTCCGAACAACATGGAGAACGGCGAAATTTCTACAGAAGCCTCTCCGGACTTTCTCATTGTCAATGGCGCCAATCTGTTTTATAATGTTGCTGCGCTGAATTAGAGAATATGTTTTAAACTCCTTCTCAAAAACACAGGGCTTCGGACCAAAATCCGAAGCCCTGTGTTTTATTCTTTGGAATGAAAGAGATTACTTCCCCATATTGACGGCATCGTTTCGAAAGAAAAACGAAATTGCCCAAATTCCGGCCAATGCGATCACTGTGTAGATGATTCTGCTACCAATGGCCGCACTGCTGCCAAAGAGAGCTGCAACCAAATCATACTGGAAGATACCTACGCTGCCCCAGTTCAGAGCACCGACCACGATCAATGCCAAAGCAAGTTTATCAAGCATGCTATCGCTCCTTTTCAAGATTGTATCCATAGTTTGCCCTGCTTTTCTCTACTTATCAGTACAAAAAGAAAAAAGCATCGAGATGCCTGTGCATCCGATGCTTTTCATAATTTTTACTTTTATTTGCTCAATGCAGCCCTGCACTCAGCGCAAACATTTCTGCCCTTGTAGTTTACGATATTATCCGCACTGCCGCAGAAGATGCAGGCTGGTTCGTACTTCTGCAGTACGATTTTATCATTGTCTACAAAAATTTCCAAAGAGTCTTTCTCATTGATATTCAGGGTTCTTCTCAGCTCGATTGGCAACACAATACGACCAAGCTCGTCAACTTTTCTAACAATACCAGTAGATTTCATGTTCCAGTTCTCCTTTGTGTGTAGTATGTTTGATTGGTACGATGATTCTTTTCCGCTGTTTTGCTTTTGCCAAATTCAGCGGAAAGAGGAGTTTTGGGGTGCCAGAAAAAATTGCTGTCTGCAGCAGACCAGTTGAGCCCGATGTTGTGTGTTAAAAATTGGAAACCACAGGTTATACAACTTCTCCTAACCATCAAAATCATATCATGTAATTGGAATAAATACAACACAAAAAATGTAAAAAAATGTTGCGTCATCGCAATAAAAGGCGTTTTCGTTGATTTTGGGCTGTATTTTGTCTCATTTTTGTTTCTTCTGACGAAACCTGTATGGAACCCTGTTTTGTAAAGAAAAACCAGTCACCCTCCCGGGCTTGGGACGGAAATTGTTCTCGTGGAATCACTCTCTGCTGATCCTGCTCATTCAGACAAACAGCAAAATCTCCCTCCCAGCGATCAATGAACCAAAATTCCATAATAACACCTACTTTTCTGTGGAA
Source organism: Oscillospiraceae bacterium (assembly GCA_017848075.1). Taxonomy (GTDB): domain Bacteria; phylum Bacillota; class Clostridia; order Oscillospirales; family Ruminococcaceae; genus Negativibacillus. The sequence goes on from JAGALG010000023.1 coordinate 7,498, forward strand.
TAGTCAATGGTGATACCATCCGTTGTAAAAGTGATCGTACCGTTCAAATCGGTCCGACGATAGGTCACATTGGCATTTTTCAGTTTCTTAATGATAGCACTGTGCGGATGACCATAGCTGTTATCCGCTCCGCAGGAAATTGCTGCATAGGCTGGTGACGCCGCTTTAAAATAGGCGGAGCTGGAGGAAGTGCTGCTGCCATGATGTCCCATGACCATAACATCCACATCCAGATCTGCCCCGGAAGCCAAAATCGCCTTTTCTCCGGCTTCTTCCGTATCCCCACTGAACAGGAAAGAGCTTTCACCAAAATCCACCCGGCAGACCAGAGAGCAATTATTCAGATCCTCCGGCTTGCCCTGTGGGCCAAGAACCGTCAATGTTCCACCGCTACCCAGATCATACTGGGTGCCTACCTTTGGTTCCCGGTAAGGGATACGACCAATATCCAGCTGTTCCAGAACATCCATGTAGGTTTTGCTGGAAGGTACCAACTCCTCCGGCATGGCTCCCATCCAAAATTCACTGGTGGGGATCTGTGCCATAACGGTATCCATTCCGCCAATGTGGTCGGAATGAGCATGCGTACCGATAGCTAAGTCCAGGGTTTCGATCCCCAGCTCCTTCAAATGATCCACAACCAGAGCACCTTGATCATTTTCTCCGGCATCGATCAGTACCGCCTTCTCTGCCGTTGTCAATAGAATACTCTCGCCTTGCCCCACATCAATAATGTCCACACGCAGTATCCCTTCTGCTATAGAGGGTTCTGCTTCTACAGAATCTCCGTAAAGCCAGCGATCCAAACGATCCAACCAATCTTCCACTTTGGACACGGTATCATCCAAAAAGGCAATTGCATCTTCTCCTCGGATGGTCTGAACCGCTAAAATCAAAAGAAGACAAAGCAGAAAACCGATAATAAAACCGGAAAGCCACCAGTTTTTTCGCTCTGTTTGTTTCTTGTTTTTTCGTTTTGCCATAAATAAGTTCTCCGTTGTGTTTGACGAACAAAAGGCGTTTTCCAAAAGAAAACGCCTTTTTCTTTCCCACTTATTTGCCGCGGCGGTTTGGCGCTTTGGCCTTGTGGCGATTGCCGTGGCTGTCGTGCTGCTGTCTCGCATTTGATTTGCCCCGAGCAGAATTTCGCAGCGTCTGCTGCAGAGCGGCTTTTTCCCGCTTCTCTCTCTGCTGACGGAGGTACTGTGCGTCCGGCTGCACCAGACAATCCGGGCGATTGCCGATCAGATCTTCCCGATGGGCAGCAATCAGCGCCTGGATCACTTCCCGCTGATTTTCCTTCTTGTAATACTGCATCAGCGTGCGTTGCATATATTTATCCTTCGGATCACGGGGAACATAGACTTCTTCCAGTGTTTCCGGATCCAAACCAGTATAGAACATGCAGGTGGAGGAAGTGCCCGGTGTTGGGTAGAAGTCCTGTACCTGTTCCGGACGCATCCGGTTTTTCTTCAGATATACCGCCAGCTCCACTGCGTCATTCAGCGTACAGCCTGGGTGAGAG
>JAGALG010000179.1 GCA_017848075.1 Oscillospiraceae bacterium
CAATTTACTGGGACGAAGAGGATATCGAGGGAACATGGACCTGCCATTCTCTGAGCAACGAGGAGGGCCAAAGCCTGGTAATGGATCTGGAATTCTATCAGGAGGAAACAAAACAGCCCGTAGCAGAGAACGACCTGTTTTGTTTCCTCCTGATAGAATTCCAGATCCATTACCAGGCTTTGGCCCTCCTCGTTGCTCAGAGAATGGCAGGTCCATGTTCCCTCGATATCCTCTTCGTCCCAGTAAATTGCCTGCGTCAGGCTGATATCCTGATACAGATACAGCGAAATATCCAGGATTCCCTGCCCTTCTTCCATGGCCAGATGACCGTTCTCTCCGCTGAGAGCAGGACTGAACTGAATGTGGGAGCCATCTTCATATTCTATTTTCACCACGGTGTTGGGGACGATTTCGCTGCGATTTCCCCGGATGAGGAAGGGCTCACAGCCGCTGCTTTGATACAAGACAGCCCCGGCAGAGACCTTTCCATCGGAATCAAAGTTCTGGGAATAAACAGAAAGAAGGGCAGCGTCCTGCCGTGGAATGATGCAGTAAAGCTCCTCGCCCTCCTGCTCAATGATGCGCTCCGCAGGGATCTCTTTGAGGAAGGGATAGAAGGTCAGGAGCCCGTTGTCTTCCAACCATTCTCCATAGTCTTCCCCTTCCATGTAGCCCAAATAGGCCACTGCACAGAACGCCTGTCCGTCCTCCAGCGCCATATACAGTTCCGTCAGGATCTCATCGGACAGATCGCTTTTTTCCTCCTCTTTCCCCTCATCGGAATGTTCCGGTGCCGAGGCTTCTGTTTCCTGCTTGTTGTCCGGACGAATGGGGATCGTTTTTTCTTTCTCCTGTTGACAGCCCACTGCGGCAGACAGAGCCACTGCAAGCAACAGAGCAAGACAGCCTTTGATTGATTTTTTCATTCTGCTTCACCTCAATATTCTGAAAGATACTTCCATATATTATCATTATACGGACGCTCGCTCCTTCTGTCCCCACCCTGCGACTTTGGGAAAGGGTGGGCTGTTCTTCCTCTGAGGGTAGGAAAAAGTGTGGGAAAGGGATGGCTGCAAATTTTTCGGCAAAGAAAAAAGCCGCCCTGCAGCGGCTTGCTTTATTTCAGGCTGTTCCTGCCTCCTCCGTTGAAAAATCAGCACTTTTCTACTATAATGGTAGATAAGTTGAAAGAAAAGAGGTCCCACACTCATGTCCATTGTTCGTACTCCCATGCTGAAGCGGCAGACCCTTCAGTTTGTGTTCCGTCTGCTGGTCTTTTTCATTGCCCTTGGTTTTTATCTTTTGGACAAGGAGCACATGTTCCAGCTGGCTACCCAGCCGATCCATCTTGGCATTAACTTTCTGCATATTCTCTGGGCCATCTTTATGATTATGATGCTGGCCCACCTGTTCCCCAACGGCCGTCTGCCCATGGCTATGCGAAAATCCTGTCCACAGAACTATGCGGAGGTCAAGGATTATCGGGAGATCGACCTGCTTCGCTTTGTGCAGCAGCAGAATCTGCGGGCATGGACGGTCATGCTGGTCTGGCTCTTTGTCAACGGCGTCATCGGTCTGCTGTACCTGATGGATATTCTGGACAACGCCGACCTGCTGATGCTGACGGTGTTCTACTATCTCTGTGACTACATCTGCATCCTGTTCTTCTGCCCCTTCCAGACCGGCATTATGAAGAACAAATGCTGTGTCAACTGCCGCATTTACGACTGGGGGCACTTTATGATGTTCACCCCCATGCTCTTTATCCGCGACTTCTTCAGCTGGAGCCTGTTTTTCACCTCGGCAGTCGTTTTGATCCACTGGGAAGTGATCTACGCCAAACAACCGGAGCGCTTCTGGAGCGGCTCCAACAAAACGCTGCAGTGCGCCCACTGTCAGGACAAGACCTGCCAGTACAAACGAGCCATCACCAGAGCAGTCACACGGAAGGAAGGTCCTCACTATGACTAAAACTCCATGGAATGTCTACCCTCGCCCACAGATGAAGCGGCAGCGCTGGCTGTCCCTCAACGGCCAGTGGCAGCTGGAAGGCCACCCTGTCACCGTTCCCTTCCCGCCTCAGTCCATGCTGTCCGGCTATGGACAGCCGGTTGCGGAGCAGCTGACTTACGAGACCTGCTTCACGATTCCGGAGGACTGGGCCGGCAGCCGTATCCTGCTGCACTTTTCTGCGGTGGATCAGATTGCGGAAGTCTGGCTCAACGGCAAGCCGGTCGGCCGCCACGAGGGCGGCTACCTGCCCTTCCACTTTGACATCACAAAATATCTCCAGGCGGGAGAAAACAAGCTGACTCTCTGTGCCACCGACACGCTGGATCATACCTACCCCTACGGCAAGCAAACCAAGAAACCCGGCGGCATGTGGTACACACCGGTCAGCGGCATTTGGCAGAGCGTTTGGCTGGAGCCGGTTCCTGTGGATTATCTCCATGGCCTCCGACTGGACTGCGACCAGAAGGGCGTCACTCTGACGCTGGAAGGCTGGAACGGCGGCTTTGACGCACAGGTGGAAGGCAAGCACTACCACTTTGAAGGCAACTCCGGCCGCATTGAACCGGAAGACCCCCAGCTTTGGTCTCCGGAACAGCCCCATCTTTACTCTCTGCAGATCACAGCCGGAGAGGATCAAATCGAAAGCTACTTCGCTCTGCGGAGCATTGCCATCGGGGAGGTGCAGGGCGTTCAGCGGGTGCTGCTCAACGGCCAGCCGATTTTCCTCCACGGCGTGTTGGATCAGGGCTACTTCCCGGACGGCATCTTTCTGCCGGAGGATCCGGAGGAATTTGATCGGGATGTGCTGCGCATGAAGGAGCTGGGGCTCAATCTGCTTCGCAAGCACATCAAAATCGAGCCGGAGCAGTTCTATTACGCCTGCGACCGTCTGGGCATGCTGGTA
>JAGALG010000180.1 GCA_017848075.1 Oscillospiraceae bacterium
ATGGATCAACCAGCCCTCGGGCTTGTAATCTGTCATTTTGAAACCTCCTCAAGATGCTTTTTCGGAATCCGCTGTCCTAATATATTGCAGCAAAACAAAGATTAGAAGCGACTTCTTGACCGAATGAGCGGAAAAAGCCAAATTATGCGAAAAAATCTCAGCCGGAATCGTTGCAGAACAGGGCTAAGATTTGGTATAATAATCAATATGAATGATAATGGGTCAGTCTGTTCTGTTTCCTATTGTCATAGTCTGACGAGAGGAGGTCTGAGGCCATGAATGTCAATGTTGGCGATGTGCTGGTTATGAAGAAAAATCATCCCTGTGGCTGCAATCGTTTTCTGGTTCTTCGCAGTGGAATGGATTTCAAGCTCCGCTGTGAAAACTGTGGACATGAGGTAATGGTGGCCCGCTCCAAAGCAGAAAAAAATATCCGCCAGATCCTTCCGGCGGAAACACCGTAAGCGGAAATTATTTGACGAAATTTTATATACAGAAGGAGAATGACTGATGTTTGATAAACTTGGCGCAACCGAAAGCCGTTTTGAAGAAATCAATCAGCGTCTGATGGATCCAACCGTTGTCAGCGATCCAAAGAAATACGCTGAACTGATGAAAGAATACAAAAACCTGACCCCACTGGTAGAAAAATATCGCCAGTACAAACAGGCAAAAAATGACCTGGAAGAAGCAGAAATGCTGCTGGAAGAGGGCGGTCTGGACAAAGACTTTAAAGAACTGATCACCGAACAGCTGGTAGAAAACAAAAAGCTGGTAGAGGACTACTCCGCAGAGCTGAAGATTCTGCTGCTGCCCAAAGACCCGAACGATGACAAGAATGTTATTGTGGAGATCCGCTGTGGTGCCGGCGGTGAAGAGTCTGCTCTGTTTGCAAACTCCCTGTACCGTATGTACTCCATGTATGCAGATTCTCAGGGCTGGAAGACGGAAGTTCTCAGCTCCAACCCAACAGAGCTGGGCGGCTACAAAGAGATCAGCTTCAATATCAATGGCGATGGCGCATATTCCAAAATGAAATTCGAGTCCGGTGTACATCGCGTACAGCGCGTTCCGGAAACGGAAACCCAGGGTCGTATCCATACTTCCACTGTAACCGTTGCGGTTCTGCCGGAGGTAGACGATATCGAGTTTGAAATCAACCCGGCAGATCTGAAGATCGATGTATTCCGTTCCTCCGGTGCAGGCGGTCAGCATGTAAACAAAACCGAATCTGCGATCCGTATTACCCATCTGCCAACCGGCACGGTTGTTGAGTGTCAGGACGAGCGTTCTCAGCACAAGAATAAAGATAAAGCAATGAAGATTCTGCGTTCCAGAATCTATGACAATATGATTGCAGAACAGAACGCTGCTATTGCTGCAGACCGTAAACTGCAGGTTGGTACCGGTGACCGCTCCGAGCGTATCCGTACCTACAACTATCCACAGGGCCGTATGACCGATCACCGTATTGGCCTGACCCTTTACAAACTGGAGAGTATCCTGAACGGCGATTTGACTGAGCTCTTTGACGCACTGATCACCTTCGATCAGGCAGAAAAACTGCAGGCAAGCAACCAGCAGGATTAATTGTAAAAGCTGGTGAGATCTGTGAATACCAAACTTCTGAAAATTGAAGATCCACAGCTTCAGCAAAGAGAAGTGGAGGAGGCAGCCCGGATCATTCGACAGGGTGGCCTGGTAGCGATTCCCACAGAGACGGTATATGGATTGGGAGCCAATGCTCTGGATCCGCAGGCTGTGACCAATATCTTTCGGGCGAAGGGCAGACCGCAGGACAATCCGCTGATCATCCATGTGCAGGATGCGGCTCAGGCTGAAAAGTATGCGGTAGATATCCCGAAGGAATACGATGAGCTTTGCAGACGCTTTTCCCCCGGCCCATTGACTGTGATCCTGAAAAAGAAAGACTGCATCCCGATGGAAACTTCCG
>JAGALG010000181.1 GCA_017848075.1 Oscillospiraceae bacterium
GGTACGGGAGCGCGGCAACAACTTCTCTGCCGGTCAGAGACAGCTGCTTTCCTTCGCCCGCACCATCATTCATAAGCCAAGCGTCATGATTCTGGACGAAGCCACTGCCAACATTGACACCGAAACCGAGATTCTGATTCAGGACTCTCTGGAAAAGATGAAAAACATCGGCACCATGCTGATCGTTGCCCACCGTCTGTCCACCATTCAGCATTCGGATAACATTATCCTGCTGTCCCATGGTGAGATCATCGAGCAGGGCACACATCAGGAGCTGCTGAAGCTGAAAGGCCGTTACCATCAGCTTTACGCCCTCCAGTTCAGTGAGGAATAAGAACAAACAACAATCGCCTCCCCGTTTGGGGAGGCGATTTTCTTTTTCTCTATTTCAGGAACAGCCGCAGCAGCTTGCCGTACAGGCCCCGATCATAGGGCTGGTAGCGCATGGGCAGATCCATCCATGTCTTTTTGTCCACAATGCTCTTGCGGTGGGAGAAGGCCTCAAAGCCCTCTTGGCCGTGGTAGGATCCCATACCACTCTCGCCCACACCGCCGAAGCCCATCTCGCTGCTTGCCAGATGAATGACCACATCATTGACGCAGCCTCCACCGTAGCGCAGACGCTCTGTCAGCTCCTGGATTCGCTTTTTGTCCTCTGCGAAGAGATAGAGAGCCAGCGGCTTCGGACGCTCCTCCAGCCGCTCATAGAGCTCCTCGTAGGAATCGAAGCACAGGATCGGCAATACCGGGCCGAAGATCTCCTCCTGCATAACGGGGTCGCCCCAGTCTGCATTGTCTAAGATGGTCGGCTCCAGCCGCAGCTGCGCCCGATCGGCCTTGCCGCCCAGAATGACCTTATCATCCCGAATCAGCCCCAGCAGACGGTCGAAGTGCTTCTCGTTGACAATGCGGCCATAGTCCGGATTCTCCAAAGGCCGCTCTCCAAACTGAGCCTTTACCTGTCGGCACAGCTCCTGCACAAACGACTCCTTCACGCTGCGGTGACAAAGGATAAAGTCCGGTGCCACACAGGTCTGCCCGCAGTTGAGGAACTTGCCGAAGGCAATGCGCTTGGCAGCCAGCGGCAGCTTTGCTGTACTGTCGATGATGCAGGGGCTTTTGCCGCCCAGTTCCAGCACAGCCGGGGTCAGATGCCGGGCACAGTGGGTCAGCACTTCCTTGCCCACCGCTTCGCTTCCGGTGAAGAAGACGAAATCAAACTTCTCCTCCAACAGAGCGGCGTTTTCCTTTCGTCCACCCTGAATCAGCGCCACATAATCCGGCGGGAAGCAGTCGGAAACAATGCGCTCCATGATGGCAGCCGTCGCCGGAGAATAGGCGCTGGGCTTCACAATGGCGGTATTGCCTGCCGCAATGGCGTCCACCAGCGGATCCATGGTCAGCAGGAAGGGGTAGTTCCACGGGCTCATAATCAGGCAGTTGCCGTAAGGCCCCGGCTTTTGATAGCTGCGGGCCGCAAACTGAGCCAGCGGTGTTTTCACGGTCTTTTCCTTAGCAAAACGGCGGGTATGGCGCAGCATGTAGCTTAGCTCCGACAGCACCAGTCCGATCTCGCACATATAGCTTTCGTATTCGCTTTTGCCCAAATCCGCCTTCAGAGCGGCCGCAATGTCCTCTTCCCTCTCCTCAATGGCCTGCCGCAGCTTCTTCAGCATGGCAAGGCGGAAATCCACGCTCAAAGTCTTTCCGCTGCGGAAAAAGCGGCGCTGGCTTTCTACGACCTGTTCTATCTTCATCGTCTTCTCTCCTTATTGCAGGAACTGCAGCATCAAGCCGATCTTGGTGCGCTCGAAGTAGTTATCCCAGTCGATGCTGACCAGCTCGTTGATTTTTTCCATGCGGCGGCGGATGGTGTTCACATTGACAAAGAGCTTCTCCGCCGTCAGGCTGTAGTTCATATTGTTTTCCAGATAAACCTTCAAGGTGTAGAGCAGCTCCCGGCTCTTTTCCGATTCGGTCAGGCGGCGGAAGCGCTCCGTCAGCTGTTTCATATCCTGCTCCGGAATGTTGACCCAAGTCAAGATTCCCAGCTCATCGTAATCCAGAATGTACTTCTCCGGGGAGACCACGCTGCCGATTTTCAGAACCTTGCGGCTTTTTTCCACGCTGCCCCGAATGTCCGACAACAGAGCCTGCTCGCTGTGGAGGGCGAAGAGCCACTGCAGTCCCTGGAACTTCTTCTGCAGCTTCTCCAAATATTCCTGCAGCAGGCTGCGAACACTTTCCTTGCTGCTGTCCTTCATGGTCTTGGGATCCAGCAGGATCAATCCCTCCTCCCGGGAGAGAAAGGCCAGACGGCCATAGCGATCCATGCTGCACTGACGGAACAGCTCCACCATTTCGCTGCGCTTGCTGCGAATATCGTAGCTGCTGTGGTCGTGGCGGAAGAGCAGATACAGATAGGGCCGCTCCATGGACAGGCCAAAGTGGTTGGCCTGATCCACCAGCTTATGATCGTTTTCCTTGTCGCTTTCCAGCGCCAGATGGATCAGGTTCTCAAAGCCGATGTTGCTGGCATCTCTGGCCACAGCCAGCTGTTCGTACAGCGCCTGCAGCATCAGGAAAGCGATGCGCATGGAGTATTCATCGTAGAAATCCAAAAACTTCAGCGACTCCATCACGCAGAAATAAGCCTGCGGCACACCGCCCACTAAAATCGGGATCATAACCCAGCTGATACGGGGCTCGTCCACCGCCTCGCCCTTGTGGAGGCGGAAGCGGGTCATGTGGATGCAGTCACAGAGGGTGTGGCTGGTATAGGGCAAAGTGGGGCTCCAATAGTCGCTCTCCTTCAGGTCGTACTGCTGGCTGACCTTTTTGAAGTTGGCGGAGCTGTAATAGCTTTTCTCCTCAAACACATCGTAGAGGAAGGAGGGAAACTCCATCTCGTTTTCGACGGTCTGCAGAATCCGCTGGATCTTCTGCTCCTTGTAGGTACGGCTGTTTTCGTTAAAACGGAAGTTGATGTTGACACAAAAGCGCTGAATGGCGTGGTTCATAACCGCCACATTGACCTGATTGATGGCCTCCATCCAGGGGATGGAATAGGGCATGGTGATCAAAGGCACCTGATTCTCCTCAAAGATCCGGATCATTTCCTCCGGGATCTCGGAAAGATAGCGGCCTCGCTTGATGACCATGGCAGCCTGATTAGTCATAAAATTCTGGTTGTAGTTTTGGACATAGTCCTCCTCTTTGGCGAAAACATAGCCGGAGCTGAAGGTCAATTCCTTGCCCACGGCCCAGTGAGGGCCGTCCGGCGCCTCCAGAAAAGTAACACCCTGTATTTCCCGATTCAGGCCTCGTCTGCCTGCAATAACTTGAAAGTCCCGGAAAAATTCCTGGCTCAACAGTTCCCCAACAGAAATTCCCATCGCTGCACCCTCTTTCTTTTTCTCTTTTTATCATAGCACATTTTTGAGCCTCTGAACAGAGCAAAGCGCCGGAAGAAAACCTTCCGACGCTTTGTCCTGCTTGATATAAAAAGGGGGTTATTCCTGATACATTGGGCTGTACTGCACATTGGCATCCTTAAATTCCTGAAGAATGGCAGCGCAGGTTTCCGGCTGAGTCAGCAGATCGTATGCGGTGCCGGCCAGAATTCTTGCAGCGTGCAGGGTGGATTTGGCACCAATGCTGCTGCCGGTCATGGCAGTTGCCTGCCAGGTGTGCGGAGCCACGCCGAAAGGCAGGTTGGCTACGGTAAAGAAGCACATTGGCATCATGTAGCTCACATCACCGGCATCGGTGGAGGCGGTCTGTTTCACCACTTCCCAGGTGTCTCTTGGGGCGATGGCGGAGTGCAGCACCTCATCGGTGTGGAAAGGAGCGCGGTCACGGTTGACTGCGGCAGGGTTCAGGCTGTCCTGAACGGATTTTGCGAAGGCCAGCTCTTCTTCGGTATAAACCGGCAGCGGAGCCTGACACATATTCTCCCAGGTCAGATCGGACAGCTTTGTGCTTGGACGAATCTCGCAGCAGCCGTGCTGTACTTTCATCTCCACTTCGGTCTCGGTCATCAGAGCTGCACCCTGTGCGATCTTCTCGATGCGCTGCAGAATGGAC
>JAGALG010000182.1 GCA_017848075.1 Oscillospiraceae bacterium
CCTCTTCCACTGCAGTCTCCCAGATTTTTTTACCATTCTGAATATCTATCGCTGTGGCAAAGGCGGCAACTTCGGTATACTTATTCTCAAATTCGCCCAACGCTGCATAGGCTACGCCGTCTTTTATGATGATATCTTTTACTTTTTCCACTGTTTCGTCAAAGGTTAGCTCTGTGGAATCCAGAAGAACAGCATCCTCCGCCTGTTTCAGTGGGGCGATGGGACGATTCATGTCCTGTTCATCCCGACGCTTCACATCGGCAAGAATAGTTTCGTAATCCTCATGCAATCCTTTTTCCACAAACTCTTTCCAGCGGCGGCGAGCCCGTTCTTCAGGTGTGGCAGTCAGGAAGATTTTTACCTGAGCATCCGGCAAAACAACGGTACCAATATCACGGCCATCCATGATGACGCTCTGGCGTTTTGCCATATTGCGCTGCTGTTCCAGCAGGAAAGCACGAACTTCCGGAATAGCGGATACATCAGAAGCGGCCATGCCCATTTCTGGGAGACGGATCTCGGAAGAAACATCCTCCCCGTTGAGGAAGATACGCTGTCCATTCTCCTGAGAATAGGTCAGTTCCAGCTTGATCTGTGGCAAAAGGGAAACAACAGCAGCACTTTCTTTTGTGTTTTTTCCCTGCCGCAGGGTGTAGGCACCAATGGCGCGGTACATGGCACCGGTGTCCACATATATGATAGAAAGATCCGCAGCGACCTTACGGGCAATGGTACTTTTACCGGCACCGGCAGGTCCGTCGATAGCGATTGCAAACATAGGATATCCCTCACTTTTAGCAAATTGACATACATAAACATTATACCACAAAAGCGAAGCTTGCAGGGGTATAATTATCCATAACAGGCGGCAGCGATGCACTTTGCAGAGCGCATCGCCTTGGACATCGTGTATAATAACTGTTTGACAGTTATTATACCATAAAAAAGGTTGGAAGTAAGGACCTTTTCCGATATTTTCTCAGAAAAGAATATCAGCCCTCGGTAAGGAGAAGGACCGAAGGCTGATGTGAATTCATTTTGAGGTGGGATTATGTAACTATTGTAACATAATAGACGAAAGATATCAAGTGACATTTGTTACAAAAATAAAACGCCCGTTTTGATACGGGCGTCGAATTTTATTCTGTACAGCAGTAGCTTGCTGCAGCAAATGCGGTGGAGAAGGCGATCTGCAGATTATAACCGCCAGTATAGGCATCCACATCCAGCACTTCACCGGCAAAATACAGGTCTTTGCATTTCTTGGACTCCATGGTTTTTGGAGAAACCTCAGAGACGCTTACACCACCGGCAGTGACGATCGCTTCTTCAATAGGACGGAAGCATTTGGCACTGATTGGGAAGGCCTTGATTACCTGAATCAGCTTTTGCCGCTGTTCACGGGTGATCTGATTGACCTTCTGCTCCGCAGGGATGCCACTCAGCTTCACTACAACAGGAATCATTTTTCTCGGCAGCAGTAAAGACAGAGAGTTGCCGAAGGCTTTATTTTTAAACTGCTCAAAATCCCGCAGCAAACGAGCATCCAGCTGCTCCTCAGAGAGGGCAGGCTTCAGATCGATTTCCATACGGTAGCGACTCAGGTCGCCATTCATACAGCAGCTGGCCGACAGTACTAATGGTCCACTGACACCGAAGTGAGTAAAGAGCATTTCGCCCAACTCAGAATAAGCAATTTTTCCGTTTTTGGAATCGGTCACAGTCAGCACAACATTTTTCAGGGACAGCCCCATCATATCGCGGCAGTATGCCTCGTTGGTCACGATCGGAACCAATGAAGGTTTGAGTTTGGTGATGGTATGTCCGGCTTGCATCGCCAATGCATATCCATCACCGGTAGAACCAGTAGCAGGGTAACTTTTACCGCCGGTTGCAATCAAAACAGCGTCTGCTTTCAGTGTACAACCATCGGCTGTTACAGCGCCTTTCGCACAATTTTCTTCCAGCAGCAATTCTTTGGCTGTACCTTGAATGAATTTGCAACCCAGCTTTTTGCACTCGTCCACCAAAGCATCCACCACATCCATGGAGCGGTCGGATTCCGGGAAGACACGCTGGCCTCGTTCCACTTTCAACGGAACGCCCAGCTCTTCAAAAAAGCCCATCACTTCATAAGGGTTGAAGTTGTTCAGACAGCTGTACAAGAAGCGGGGGTTGCTCATGACATTGGGGAGAAACTCCTCAATAGTGCAGCAGTTACACACATTACAGCGTCCTTTGCCGGTAATCAGCAGTTTGCGACCCGGTCGTTCCATTTTTTCCAACAGAGCCACAGAAAGACCTCGGCGGGCGGCAATAATACCAGCCATCAAACCGGCAGCACCGGCACCGATAATCAGAAAATTATAATGAGGATTCGTTTTTGCCATCGTCATTCACTTTCTCATAAACATTGTATTCGTCCCAGATTTGTTCCAATTCCGCAAAGGTCGCGCTGATCTCCTGTTCCTTCTCCAAACTGATTGCAACGATCAAGGCGTTGATCAAACTGAGAGGAGCCACCAGGGAGTCAATAAAGGAGGCCATATCACTGTTGGCAAAGAGGCAGGAATCGCTCTCTTCGACCAAAGGAGAATCCGGAGAATCCGTGATGGAGATAACCGGAGTGCCGCGAGTTCGAGCAAAATGAGCGGCCTTGATGGTGCGCTGGGAATAGCGGGGGAAGCTCATGCAGATCATCACATCCTCCGAAGAAATGCGGATCAGCTGTTCGAACATTTCACTGGAGTTGGTTGTATTCAATACCCTTACATCCGGGAAGATGTGGGTGAAATAAAAGCCCATAAAGCGAGCCAAGGCAGAAGCGGAGCGTACACCCAGAATATAAATCGTCTTAGCATGGACAATGCGGTTGACAGCCTCGTTAAAACTATCCATATCCACATTTTCCAAAGTCTGTTTGATGCGATCCATGTCAGCGTTCAGTACTTTGGAAACGACATCGCTGCGAGACATCTGTTCGCTGGTGATTTCGATACGCTGAACGGAAGTAAGGCGATTGCGGATAATATCCTGCAGCTTTTTCTGCAGCTGGGGATAACCGTCGCAACCGATTCCGGCAGCAAAACGAACGACTGTGGATTCGCTGACACCCACAGTAGCTCCCAGTTTGGAGGCAGTCATAAAAGCGGCTTTTTCATAGTGATCCAGAAGATAGCGTGCAATAGCGCGCTGTCCTTTGGAAAAAGAGGGCATTTGCTGCTCAATCTGTTTCAAAAAATCGGTTCCCAAAAGGTCACCTTCCTTTGCTGAAAAGTTTCCAATCATTTTCGTCTATTCCATATTGTAATGAATTGACTCCCAAAAATCAAGGGGGATTTGCATGAAAATGAAAGGAAACTTGCAAATTTGATCAGGATAACTGGAGAAATTCTGCTTAGAGTGGATTTTTGTGTAAGATAAATTTCATTTTGTGAGAGCGCTTTACGAAAAAGAAAAGATGTTCTATACTATAAACAGCAAATCTCGTTGATAGGATTGGAGTGAGAGTATGGCAGCACCTTTAGCAGACCGTCTGCGTCCAAGACAGCTGGATGATGTGGTAG
>JAGALG010000183.1 GCA_017848075.1 Oscillospiraceae bacterium
CAGGGCATAAAAGGTGGTTTGTTGTAAACCAGAATATCCTCATCATCGTAGCTGATCTCCACTGCCACATTGCTGCGGATATAATTGTCCAAATTATTATCATTGTCCAAGAAGGTGATGCAAAGGTCATCTCCTTCTTTCAACAAATCAATAGTGCGGGCATGAACACCATTCAAGCGGATTCCTTCTTCATAGTGCTTCAGTTTGACAATAGTACGGCTGGAGTAGCCATGGCTTTTTTTCAAAAAAGGTTCAATGGCAAGACCTGCATCCTGTTCTGTTATTTTGTAATGAATCTCTCTCAAGTTCAGAGTTCCTTTCCCATAAGAAAAGGCCGACCATAGCGATCGGCCTTTTTCCTGTTATCTCTTAGTGGCAGCCGCCGCAGGAGCTGCAGTTGCCGCTGCATCCGCCGTTGCCGAAGATTTTCTCTTTCAGCGCCATACCGGTTGGAGTTACAGCAATACCGCCCAAAGCAGTCTCTCTCAGAGTGCTTGGCAGCGCTTTGCCGACACGGAACATGGCGTCAACCACTTCGTCAAACGGAATATGGCTGGTGATGCCTGCCATTGCCAGATCACAGCTGAGGATCGCATTGCCAACACCGGAAGCATTTCTCTTGGTACATGGCATTTCTACCAAACCTGCAACTGGGTCACAAACCAGACCCATAATATTTTTAATCGCAATCGCAGCAGCTTCAAAACACTGTTCCGGAGTACCGCCACAAAGCTGTGTGATTGCTGCCGCAGCCATGGAAGCTGCTGCGCCACACTCTGCCTGACAGCCACCTTCTGCACCGGATACGGTAGCATTTTTCGTGATCAGCTGACCAATACCTGCAGCAGTTGCCAGCGCTTTCAGAATATCTTCCTTGGAAGATTGCAGTTTTTCTGCTACTGCGATAAGGGTGCCCGGCAGAATACCGCAAGCACCAGCAGTTGGAGCTGCAACGATCAGGCCCATGGAAGCATTGACCTCAGAGCAAGACAGAGCATATGCGATACCCTTCTGGGTAGTCAGATCCTGAATTCCCTTACCGGATTTGATGAAATCCCACATCTGCTTACCGGTACCACCGGTCAGACCGCTGATAGAAATGACAGCTGTCTCAAGACCATCGTGGCAAGCTTTATACATAATGTCGTAACGACGCTGGAGCTCGTCCATAATCGCCTCACGGCTGATTTCAGAGATCTCCATTTCATTTTCAATGACGATATCAGCAATGGACTTGCCGGAATCGCCGATCAGTGCCAACAGTTCTTTTGCGTTATGATACATACAGATTCCCCTTTCCCTGCCGATTAAGCAAATTTCTCAACCAGAACAACCTGATGGATGTAGTCCAGTTCTTCCAGTTCTTCTTTTACGCTCAGTGGAATTTCATGGTCCGTCTCAATCATGGTAGTAGCTGTACTGCCCTTTTTCTCACGAGAGTTGCTCATGGTCACGATGTTAACCTCATAGTGAGCCAAAATAGAAGAGATTTTGCTGATCACGCCCAAGCGGTCAATGTGAGTCACGATGATCGTTGGGAATTTACCAGAGGATTTCGCTTTTGTTCCATTGATCTCCACGATCTCCACTTCACCGCCGCCGACGGAAGAACCAATCATGGAATAAGTCTTACCGGATTTGGTCGTAGCGATCACTTTTACGGTATTTGGATGTACATCACCCAGATCTTCCGGCTGGAAGGAAACTTCGATACCACGCTCTTTTGCGATCTGCAGAGAGTTACGAATACGAGCATCGCTGGCATCCATACCCATCAAACCAGCAACCAATGCGCGGTCTGTACCATGACCACTGAGCGTGTGGCTGAAGGAGCCGTGCAGGTAAAAGTCCACTTTGGCAATTTCTTCTTTACCGCTGATCATGTACATCGCTTTACCAATGCGCTGTGCACCGGCAGTATGGGAGCTGGATGGACCGATCATAACCGGGCCGAGAATATCAAACATACTAATATTCATAGTAACCTCCTGTAGTTTATGTAAAATAAGCATTTTCCATTTGCAAGCCCTGATGGAATGGGCTCGTACATCGTCATTATATCATAAATTCAAGATACATTACAGGTATTACAGAAAATTCTTTTTCTTCCACTGGAAGTATGATAAAATAGGAAAAAAGGAGGCGATGTGATGTACCGCTCAAAGAACTGGAAACTTGTTCGAAGCATTTCTCTGATCTTGCTTGTCATTCTGCTGTGGTGCTGTATTGACCTGGGGATGAATCTGGCTGCAGCTATGATACCATCCATGAATGACGGCATCGGCTGCCGGAGTTTTGTTTATTTACTGCTTCACGGAGACCAAAACTGGTCTTTGGAGGCCTACTGGAACAGCCTGAATCGCTGCTGCTACCTGACCCTCCTTGTATTGTTTGAAAATATCGTTTTGGCGATTTTGAATATTTGGAAGGGAGAAAAATAAGATGCTGACTTTTCAACAGGCAAATACTGAAAATTTGAAAAAATATGGGCACGAACTTTTCTCCATTCTTTGGAACAATATGAATCCGATGGATCCCCTTCCGATGGATCCGGAAACTGTTTTTTCCAACTGGCTCCCTTCACACTTGAAAATGCTGGAGAAGGAAGAACATGAAATGATTCTGTTCTTTGATGCAGAAGAGAAGCCTGCTGGTTATTTCAGCTATATCCTGAAAAATGATATATTCTTCTTAAATGACATCCAAACACAGCCGGATTGTCAGGGCAAAGGCTGGGTTTATCGACCTCTGATGAAATTCCTGCTACCGCAGCTACCGGCGCATCTGCGCTTTACAGAAGCCTATGTGGGAAAATATAATCCTCGCTCTTCAGCGATCTTGGAACGCTTTGGAATGAAAGCCATCGGAGAAACTCCCAATGGACGCTCCTGGATCTATCGGGGAGAGTTTTCTGCTTTACTTGACTGGGTCAATCAAAAGTAAGATCCTGTCTTTTTTGCTATGAGCCTTGTAATATCTCATTAAGGAGGAAAAACCGTGGACAAAATAAAGCAGTTTTTGCAGAAGCACTTTCCTGCACCATTCGGCTTTTGCTCCATCGAAGCCGGCCAGCCTTATTTGGACTGCCGAGCCAAAAGCCGCATCCCGGAAAAGAGCTGTTCCGTAATCGTTTTGTTGTTCCCTTACTATACCGGAGAATATCCCCAAAAAAACATTTCCCGCTATGCCATGATTCCCGATTATCATTTAGTTGCCGGAGCTTATCTTAAAAACCTCTGTCAGCTGCTTCGGGGGCAGTTTCCTAACAATGCTTTTGAACCCTTTGTGGACAACTCTCCACTACGGGAAGTAGCCTGTGGACAAGCCGCCGGTCTTGGGGTCATCGGAGACAATGGCCTACTGCTTCATCCAGTCTACGGCTCCTACTGTTTTTTGGGAGAGATCGTGACCGATCTTCCTTTAGAACATTCTGTTCCTATTGGAACTTCCTGTCTCCATTGCGGAGCTTGCCGCCGTGCCTGTCCCAATGGTGCGTTGCAGGAAAATGGTTCGGTAGAGCTTTCTCTATGCCGCTCTCATATCACCCAAAAGAAAGGAACACTTTGTGAAGAGGAAGAAGAACAGATCCGCCTTGGAGGTCTGATTTGGGGCTGCGATATTTGTAACGATGTCTGTCCTTTCAATCGAAATGCGGCTATTACACCGATCCCGGAATTTCTGGATTCGGTCACCCCCTGTATGGATGAAGATATGATTTTATCCCTGCTGGACAGCCGTCCTTATAATTATCGGGGTAAAAAAACGATCCTCCGAAATTACCAACTACTAAGAACAGACAAAGAAAAGGTCTAATTGGCTCTTTTCCCATTTGATTTCTGGTAAAATTGCATAAACATCGAAAAAACTATGGCATTTTTTTGATGCCTGTGGTACAATGATGTAAAGAAGAAAAATCCTTTTTTCTTCGGCCGTTCCCGTCAGCGGAAATGGTTTACCGGCGGATTGTGAGTTCTGCCAATCGAAGGAGGAAACTATATGAAACTTATCTTTGCAATCGTATCCAATGATGACAGCGCGAAAGTATCTTCCGCTCTGACCAAAGCACGCTTCTCTATTACCAAGCTGGCTACCACCGGTGGCTTCCTGCTCTCCGGTAACACCACCTTCATCATCGGTACCGAAGATGAAAAAGTAGACGAATGTATCAAAATCATCGGTGAGCATTCCAAGAAGAGAAAACAGATGGTACCATCTTCCGCATCCTACGGCGTAGGTATGTACACTACTTATCCTGTTGAAGTTACCATCGGCGGTGCAACCATCTTCGTAACTGATGTTTGCCGTTTTGAAAAACTGTAATTCTGTTCCGGGCTCATGGAGATCCTGAAACAATTTTACTCAAATGAAAAAGTGAAACAAACGCTCGTCAATTTTATAACTGACGGGCGTTTGCCTCATGCTCTTCTTTTGGAAGGAGAGGCTGGCTGCGGCAAAACTCATTTTGCCCGGCTGGTCGCCTGTGCCGCTCTTTGCAACAGTACACAAAAACCCTGTGGTCAGTGCCGCAGCTGCCGACTGATCCTGCAGGACAACCATCCTGATGTTTTGGTGCTTTCCCCGGACACACCGGAGAAACCTTATTCTGTTTCCGCACTGCGGGATTTGATTTTATCTTGCTATGTGCTGCCCAACGACGGAGAGAAAAAAGTTTATATTCTTCGCAACATCCATGAGATGAGCGAGCAGGCTCAAAACACCCTGCTGAAGATCATCGAGGAACCACCGGCTCATGTGATTTTTATCCTCACTTGCCAAAGCCGTGCTCGTATTCTACCTACGATCCTGTCCCGTGTGGTGACTTTGCCTATCTCCCCTTGTCCGGAGGAGCTTTGTGCTCAAGCACTTTTAGAGCGCAACCCCAGCGCCAGCGAGGAAGATTGTCTGCGTATGGCACGACAGTGCGGAGGTAACATTGGACGCGCTCTGACCATTATGCAGGATGAAAAGTTGTCCTCCATTTATGATAAAGCTCAGGAGGCTGCAAAACTGATTTGCGCTGGCAGTGAATTTGATTTGCTTTGTCTCCTTAACAGCTATAATCGAAAAAAAGAGGAATTTCTTCTTTTCCTTACGGAGTTGCGGCAGATCTTTGTCCAAATTATTCGTCAAAAAAATGGCGGGGCTGACAAAAATTTTCTTCCGGAATCTTTGCTCCACCGCGTATCTGCGTTGCAGAGTATGCGGATTATTGATATAATAGATACAGTATCCGCAGAAGCAAACCAAAATGTTTCGGTTGCTTTGGCCGGTGCTCATTTGTGCAGTGCGATCCAACAAATCCTGCACAGCTAAGATGTCTGCTCCCGATGACGGCAGCTCTTGGCTTGTGAATCCATCTGTCGTCGGAGAAATGGCGGTAATACAAGAATGACCGAAGTAATTGGTGTTCGATTTAAAAAAGTCGGAAAAATATATTATTTTGACCCTAACGGCATGCAGCTTCCTCTCGGTGAAAAAGTTATCGTAGAGACCGCTCGCGGCGTGGAATGCGGCGAGGTTGCGATTGAAAATCGCATGGTGGACGATGACTTTGTGGTAAACCACTGAAACCGTTGATCCGTGTTGCTACAGCAGAGGACAAGCGCCGTATTTCTGAAAACGCAGAGCGCGAGAAAAAAGCATTC
>JAGALG010000184.1 GCA_017848075.1 Oscillospiraceae bacterium
AGTAGGCCTTATCGGTGTCAATGGCACCGGCAAATCCACCCTGCTGAAAATCCTGGCCGGCGTGGATGAAGCAGAGTCCGGCTCTGTGATTTGCGGCCGTGGCGTACGGATCGGTTATCTGCCGCAGGTTCCGGACTTCGATGGAAACCTGACGGTCCTGCAGCAGGCAATGGCCGGCGTTTCCCCTGCGGAACAGGAAGCCAAGGAATACGAAGTAAAAAATCTGTTGACTCGTTTAGGCTTGAAGGATTACGATCAGAAGATCGCATACCTTTCCGGTGGACAGAAAAAGAGAGTCGCAATGGCCGCTGCTTTGGCAGCAGAAACCGAGTTGTTGATTTTGGACGAGCCAACCAACCACATTGATAGCTCTATGGTTGACTGGCTGGAAAGCTATTTGGCCGCCTATAAGGGTGCTATTTTTATGATCACCCATGACCGCTACTTCCTGGAGCGTGTTGCAAATAAAATCGTAGAGCTGGACCATGGCAAGCTCTACAGCTATCCGGCCAACTACTCCAAGTATTTGGAACTGAAAAGCCAGCGGGAAGAAATGGAACTGGCCTCTCAAAGAAAACGGCAGAGCCTTCTCCGGAAAGAACTGGAATGGATTCAGCGAGGAGCCAGAGCGCGAGGAACCAAAGCCCGTTTCCGCGTGGAGCGTTTTGAGGAACTGAGCAACGCTCCAACCATCGAGGAAGATGCCAAGCTGTCGATCTCTGCCTCCTTCTCCCGTATGGGACGCAAAACCATTGAGATCGAACAGATCAGCAAAGCCTATGGCGACAAAGTGCTGATTAAGGAATTTTCCTACTTGCTTCGTCGGGATGATCGACTGGGTATTCTTGGGCCCAATGGTTGCGGAAAATCCACATTATTGAAGATGATCACCGGACAGATTCAGCCGGACAGCGGCAGTATTGTTCATGGTGAAACGGTAAAAATCGGCTACTTCTCCCAGGAATGTGAGCATATGGACCCGAACCAGCGTCCGATTGACTATATTAAAGATATTGCGGTGGAAGTGGAAACCCCGGAGGGTACTCTGTCTGCTTCCCAGCTGATGGAAACCTTCCTCTTTGACTCTACTCTGCAATACACCACCATTGGCCGCCTGTCCGGCGGCGAGCGAAGACGCCTCTATCTGCTGAGTATTCTGATGGAAGCGCCCAATATTCTGATTTTGGACGAGCCAACCAACGATTTGGATATCCAAACCCTGACGATCCTGGAGGATTATCTGGAAAGCTACGCCGGAGCAGTTATCGTGGTTTCCCACGACCGCTACTTCCTGGACAAGGTCGTTGATCACATTTTCGCCTATGAAGGCAACGGTCAGCTACGCCAGTATAACGGTGGCTACAGCGATTACTACAGCCTCCACAAAGAGGAAGAAAAGCAAGCGAAGGCCGCTCAGGAAAAAGCCGCACCGACCGCCCGTCGTTCCGCTCCGCAGAAGCTGAAATTCAGTTTCAAAGAACAGCGGGAGTTTGAAACCATTGACGAGGATATTGCTGCGCTGGAAGAAAAAATCGAAACCGCAGAAAAAGAAATGGCTCGTTCCTCCGCTGATTTTGTCCGACTGCAGGAACTGATGGATGAAAAAGCCCGTCTGGAAGAAGAATTGGCCTATAAAATGGAGCGCTGGGTCTACCTGAATGATTTAAATGATCGTATTCAGGCTCAGGGAAAATAAGGGGACTTTCACTATGATCGACCCAAACTTATACCAGCGCTGGCTGGACGCTTTGGAGCTGAATAAGGCACAGCAAAAAACAGGCGGCATCGGTACATTAGGTGAAAAGCCCATTCACGCTGCCATCAAATACACCATTGAACCCAATGACAGCTACCATGAGGTTTCTATCGGCGGCTCTGTGGCCGATATCGTCACCGAGCAGGGCATCATTGAGGTGCAGACCCGCAGCCTGTTCAGCATGAAAAAGAAACTGGATCTTTTTCTGCAAGAAGCTCCTGTGACCATCATCCACCCCATCGCACAGCGAAAATGGCTCTGCTGGGTGGATGAGGAAAGCGGCGAAGTCTCGTCGCCCAAACGCTCCCCGAAAAGTGGACAAGCCTACGATGCTTTTATGGAGCTGATGTATTTGCGGGACTACCTGCTCCACCCCAATCTGACCATTCAGTTCTGGATGCTGGAGGTGGAGGAATATCGTTTCCTCAACGGCAGAGGCAAGGATCGAAAAAATCATGCGACACGCTACCAGCAGGTTCCACTTGATTTGAAGGAGATCGTCAACTGCCATAGTGGAGAGGATTATCTGGCCCTGCTGCCCCAGCTGCCCTCCCCCTTTACCCGGAAGGAACTACAAAAAACTGCCAAGCGCAGCGATCGTTGGGCGCAGCGAACCCTCTATACCTTAGAACAACTCCACTTGGTCCATCGCTGCGGCAAAGAAGGAAACAGCATTTTATACGAGCTTTGCCGCTGATGGATTGTCAAGGAATACCACATCCATGTTGTATGCATTTCCAACTGTGTCATCCATCTTTCGGTGGCGCAATACATCATGTCTTCCACCATTACTGGAAGAAAACCGGAATAAAAGAAGCGCACTCTGTCAATAAAGACAGAGTGCTTTTCTTTACAACTTTTTCTCTAAAAAGTCTTCCCTATTAAAAAAGTTCCTGTTATAATAGAACCGTATCGAACAACTGTTCTTGATTTTTCTATTTGGAGGTGACATGATGGCAGAGCGTTTTGAGTTGGTTTCCAGCTATCAGCCTACCGGTGACCAGCCACAGGCAATCGAACAGCTGGCTCAAGGTATTTTGAACGGAGACAAAGAACAGTCCCTGATGGGTGTTACCGGCTCCGGTAAGACCTTTACCATGGCCAATGTGATTGCACAGGTCAACCGCCCTACCCTGATCCTTGCCCACAATAAAACCTTGGCTGCCCAGCTATGCAGTGAATTCAAAGAATTCTTCCCCAACAATGCAGTGGAATACTTTGTATCCTACTACGACTACTACCAGCCGGAAGCCTATATCGCCAATACAGACACCTATATTGAGAAAGACAGCGCCATCAACGAGGAGATCGAAAAGCTGCGTCACTCTGCCACCTCTGCCCTGTCCGAGCGGCGGGATGTTATCATCGTGGCCAGTGTATCCTGCATCTACTCTTTGGGCGACCCGATTGACTACCGCAATATGGTCATCTCCCTGCGTACCGGCATGGAAAAAGAACGGGATGAGCTGCTCCACAAGCTGGTGGAACTGCAGTATGAACGCAACGATGTGAATTTTGTTCGCAATAAATTCCGGGTACGCGGAGAGGTGGTGGAGATTTTCCCTGCCTATGGTGATGAGACGGCCATCCGTGTGGAATTTTTCGGTGATGAAGTGGACCGTATCAGTGAGTTCAACCCACTGACCGGCGAAGTAAAAAATGTGGTAAACCATGTGGCTATCTATCCAGCCTCCCACTATATTGTTCCTCGGGAAAAAATGCAGGATGCTCTGGTGGAGATCCGTCGGGAAATGGATGAGCGAGTACAGTGGTTTAAAGCTAATGACAAACTGATTGAAGCCCAGCGTATTGCGGAACGCACCAACTACGACATGGAAATGCTGACTGAGATCGGTTTCTGCAAGGGCATCGAAAACTATTCCCGTGTGCTTTCCGGTCGGGAACCGGGCAGCTGCCCTTATACTCTTCTGGACTACTTCCCGGAAGATTTTGTCCTCTTTGTAGATGAAAGCCATGTAACTCTGCCACAGGTACGAGGCATGCACGGCGGCGATCAGGCCCGCAAAAAGAACCTGATCGACTATGGCTTCCGCCTGCCTTCCGCGGCTGACAACCGTCCTCTGGATTTTAATGAGTTTTACAGCAAACTGAATCAGATCGTTTTCGTCAGCGCTACACCGGGCGATTTTGAAAAAGAGAAAAGTACCCGAATCGTGGAACAGATCATACGCCCAACCGGTCTGGTGGATCCGGAAATTGATGTGCGTCCGGTTGAAGGGCAGATCGACGATCTGCTCTCTGAAATCAATCAGCGTGTGGAAAAAGGGGAACGCACTCTTGTAACGACCCTGACCAAGAAAATGGCCGAGGACCTGACCTCCTACTTTGAAAATATGGGCGTGAAAGTACGCTACATGCACCACGATGTGGATACGATGGAACGAATGGAAATTATCCGTGATCTGCGTCTGGGTGAATTCGATGTACTGGTCGGCATCAACCTGCTGCGAGAAGGCTTGGATATTCCGGAAGTTTCTCTGGTTGCCATTCTGGATGCGGATAAAGAGGGCTTCCTCCGCTCTGAAACCTCGCTGGTACAGACTATCGGCCGTGCAGCCCGAAATGCCAATGGTAAGGTCATCATGTATGCAGACTCTGTCACCAACTCCATGGAGCGAGCCATCAGTGAGACTTACCGCCGCCGTGAAATTCAGATGGCCTACAATGAGGAGCACGGGATTACTCCTCAGACCATCAAAAAGGGCGTCCGGGATATTCTGGAGATCAGCTCCCGTGGTTCTGTGGAGAAAGGAACCAAGCGCCGCATGAGTGCCGACGAATTCAAGCGCACCATTGATCAGCTGACCCTGGAGATGAAAAATGCTGCCAAGATTCTGGAATTTGAGCATGCTGCTTACCTCCGTGACAAGAT